>DATKQI010000125.1:0-7460 GCA_035532755.1 Acetobacteraceae bacterium | reverse complement strand
TGGACGCCGGTGATATTCGCTTGCGCGCTGGTCAATTTCGGCCTCGCCCTGCTACTGGCGGTGGGCGGTCTCGCCTGGCCCGCCGTCCCGGCGACCGCGCCGGTCAGCCTGGCGATGGTGCATCTGCTGACCATCGGCTGGCTCGCCGTGCTGATGTTCGGCGCGCTGTTTCAATTCGTGCCGGTGATCACCAGCTGCAAATTGCCAAGTCAGACCTTGCCGCTGCTCACCCTGATTGGGATCGAATGCGGTCTGGCGCTGATGGTCGGCGGGTTCTGCGCGCTCGGCCGGGTGGCCTGGGGGACGCTCCTGCTGCCGGTGGGCGGCGGGCTGGTGATCGCCGCGCTGGGGCTGGGCGCGGCCACCTTGCTGGTGCCGCTGGCGGCGAAGCGGCCGGTGCCGCTCAGCGCGCGCTTCGTGCTGGCCGGGCTGGGGTTTCTGCTGCTGACAGTCTTGCTGGGTCTGAGCCTCGCGCTGGCACTGACGGTGCCCGCGCTGGGCCCGGCGCTGGCGCCGCTGCTGGGCGACGGCGTGGCCTATCACGCGCTGGGCGGGATCGGCGGCTGGTTCACCCTGACGGCGATCGGCGTCTCCTATGAATTGCTGCCGATGTTCATGCTGGCCCCGCATGAGCGGGGCGCGCTCGGCGCCGCGGTGCTGTGGACCGGAGCGGGCGGGTTCCTGGTTGCGTTCGGGGCCGGCCTGGCCGCGACGGTCTGGCCCGCCGGCTGGATCGCGACGGCCGAACCGGCCGGGCGCCTCGCCATCCTGATCGCGCTCGGCCTCTATCTCGCGGATGTGACGCGGCTCTATCGCAGCCGGCGGCGGCGGCAGATCGAGCTGCACAACCGCGCGGCGATCGGCGCCTTCGTGGCACTGGGCCTCGCGATGCTGCTCGCCGCCGGCGCGGTCGCCACCCATCGACTGGCGGCGCTGGCGCCGAGCCTCGTGCTGCTGCTGCTGCTCGGCTGGCTGAGCGGTCTCGGGCTGACCCAGCTGTATAAGATCGTCGCGTTCCTGTCGTGGCTGTCGCGCTATGGCGGCCGGCTCGGGCGCGGCCCCGTGCCGCGCGTGCAGGACCTCGTGTACGAGCCGGGTGCGACCGGTTTCTTCGTGCTCTATTTCGCTTCGATCGCGCTCGCCGCCGGCGCTGCCGCGTTCGGCCTCGCCGGCGTGGTGCGCGCCGCGCTGGCCGGCGCCCTGCTCGCGGTGCTGCTGCTGGCGCGGGAATACGCCCGCGCCTGGCGCGCGGTCTATGTGCGTGCCGCTCCCGCGGCTGCCGCAAGTTCTCCCACCATTCCTGGTCCGGAAGGAGTCCGTCGATGACCGAAGCCGCTCCCCTCACGCTCGACGTGCGCCCCGATCTGCGCGCCGGCGGCGAGCCGTTCCCGCGGATCATGCAGGCGATCGCAAGCCTCGCGCCCGGCCAGGCGTTCCGCCTGGTGGCGACCTTCGAGCCGGTTCCGCTCTACGCCGTGCTCGGCCGCAAGGGCTTCGCGCATCGCGCGACGCGCCACGGCACGGAAGACTGGGAGATCCTGTTCTCCCCCGATCCCGCCGCGGCCACCGCCCCGCAACCGCCCCGCGCGGCGCCGGGCAGCCACGACGGCCCCGCCGCCGGCTGGCCGGCACCGAAACAGAGCCTTGACAACCGCGACCTGCAACCGCCCGAACCGATGGCGCGCATTCTCTCGGCGCTGGAACAGCTGGCGCCGGGCGAGGTGATTGAGGCGTGGAACGATCGCGAGCCGCTGCTGCTTTACCCCGAACTGGAAGCGCGCGGCGCGGCGATCCAGGTGAGCCGCGAGGCCTCCGGGGTGCGGCTCCTGATCCGGCGCGGGAGCTGAGCCGATGGACGAGGCCGCCCCGCCGCTCACCGAAACCACCTTGCGCGATGCGCTGCGCGACGTGCTCGATCCCGAGCTCGGCTACAACATCGTCGACCTCGGCCTGGTGTACGGCATCGGGATCGAGGGCGGACTCGTCGATGTGGCGATGACGATGACCACGCCCGGCTGCCCGGCGCAGGACTACATCGTGGGCGGCGTGGAGCGCCGCTTGGCGGACGAGCCCGGCGTGACCGGCGTGTTCGTCACCGTGGTGTGGACCCCGGAATGGTCGCCACGACGGATGTCGCCGGACGCGAAGGCGCATTTCCGCATCCGCGAGGATCAGGAATGACCGCGACCGATGCCGCCACGGATGACATCGGCGACCTCAACCGCTTGCTGGTCGTGGCCCTGCTGGCGCTCGCTCGCGCTGGGGCCGCCGAGGAAGCCTGCCGGATCGCCGCCGGCGGCTGGTCCCTGCTGCGCCATCGCCATGCGCGGGAAGCCGAACGACTGACCGCGGCGCTGCACACCCTGGCCCGTGAGGTCGGGTTCGATCCCTCCAACCAAGGAGACCCAGACCATGAGTGACACGCGCATTCTGGACGTGCGGACGCTGGTGCCCGCGGAACGGCACCGGCGCATTTTTGCCACCTACGAGGCGCTGGCGGCCGGAGCGGCGTTCGAGCTGGTGAACGACCACGATCCGAAGCCGCTCTACTACCAGTTCGACGCCGAGCATCACGGCGCCTTCTCCTGGCGCTACCTGGAGCAGGGACCGGAGGTCTGGCGAGTGGAGATCGGCCGTCCGGCAGCGAAGCATGCCGCTGCGCGATAGCGCATCGTCTCCGGGCAAACCGTGTTCTGGGGGGCCAAGCAGGCGCGCCCCCGGAGGGGCTGGTGTCGGACACGCGTCTCGCCGCGCGAAAGCGGAACCAGGCGGTTATGCAGGTTCCCCGCAAGCCCGACGAACGCCAGGCACCAGCGCGCTTCCACTTGCTCTGCGCGTCCGTTCCATGATCAACCAGCTTCCCGCAAAGAGAGCGAATGTCATGCACGAAGAGACAGTCCTGGCGGAGACCATTTCCGGCATCGAAGGAATCCTCGCCGATGACCTGGATCGGATCGGGTTGGAACGTGTGGCGATTGGCTTGTTCTTTACCGGCGTGAAGCTGAACACCGGCGCGGCCGGTGCCTGCGCGACGCCACTGCGGTCGATCCCCGAGGCGGTCTGCTGTCCGAGTTCGGCCCTGGCCATGCCGTTCCCAGGCAAGCTGCGCGGTCGGCCGGTTCGCGACCTGCTCCGGGAGACGCGGGCCGCCAGCGGTATCCGTCGCGCGGTGGGCGTTGCGACCATGAACGCCCTGGCCGACATGTGCTGGGAGCGACGCGCGCCGCGCGGTGTGGAACTCCGTACCGGCATCGATGCGTACGACGCGGCCGGCATACAGCCGGGAGAAAACGTGGTCGTCGTCGATGCCTTTGTCCCGTTCCTGAAATCCCTGAAGCAGGCGCGACAGAAGTTCACCGTGCTGGAAATGGACCCGGCGACACTGAAGCCGGATGAGCTGCCGTATTTCCGTCCGTCTGAGCAGGCCGATGCAGTGCTGCCCTCGGCCGATGTCGTGCTGATCACGGGAACGACGCTGCTGAACGACACGCTGGAACGTTTGCTTGCGCTGTGCCGTCCCACCACCCGCGTGGTCGTGGTCGGCCCGACGGTCGGCCTACTGCCCGACGCCTTCCTGCGGCGCGGTGTCGACGTGCTCGGCGGCATACGGGTCACCGCACCGAACGCGTTTCTGGACGTGCTGGCCGAAGGCGGGTCCGGTTACCACTTCTTCGGCCGTTCCGCGGAGAAGGTTGTGTTGACGCGACAGGCAACGCATGCGGCATTGCGGGCAGCTTAACGGGTGATGATCCCCAGCGCATCGGTGGCAGATCTTATTGCGCCGGGCGCCGTAGAACGATCCGTCGCGTGCAGGTTCCTTGGCACGTAGGGAGAGGAGCGTAAGCCAATGAGTGGCATAGTAACCGCAGTGTCCCGCAGCGCGACACATACGTTCGATAAGGCGACGCAGGACCGCATTCGGCTCCTGCCCGGACTAGGGGTAGAGGGCGATGCGCATATGGGCGAGACCGTGAAGCACCGTTCAAGAGTTGCGGGCGACCCGAACCAGCCTAACCTGCGCCAGATTCATCTGATCCACGCCGAACTGTTTGATGAACTGCGGACGGTCGGCTTCTCGGTATCGGTTGGGCAGATCGGCGAGAATATCACCACGCGCGGTATCGATCTGCTCGGGTTACCGAGCGGCACCCGGCTGCACCTGGGCGACGCGGCAGCGGTCGAAGTGACCGGCCCACGCAATCCTTGCGCTCAGCTGGACGATTTTCAGCCGGGTCTGATGGCGGCCGTACTGGGACGTGATGCGCAGGGCAGGCTCATTCGCAAGGCGGGTGTCATGGGCATCGTCGTGGTTGGGGGCATGGTGCGGCCCGGCGACCCGATCCGTGTCGAGCTGCCCCCCGAGCCACGGCGGTCGCTGGTACCGGTCTGAAATGCTTTGGGCGCTTACGTCAGAGGGCCGGCGTGCGGAATGAGCGACGCCGTAGAGTTGGGGGACGGCCGGTCCAGAACGTTTACGTTCCCTCAATTATTGAGACTCAATCGGCGGGCATCGCTTCATGCTGGATCATTTCGGCTTCTATGCGCCGGCCTTAGGCCCTGGCATGGTCTTCAACCGCGCCAATCTGGCACTGGTCGGCTTCCTGGTGATGCGCCAGCCGGGACGGGCGCGCATCATCAAGGCCCCTTCGCGGCCCACACCATCGGTGAGGATGCATCGCTGCCGCGGGTTGGAGCAAGCCTGGACAATACGCCGTAGATCTTTGGAGAAGGACCACGAAGCATGCCGACTATCAATCGCGAGAGTTCGATTTTTCTGGTCGTGGACTTTCAGTCCAAACTCGTTCCCGCGATCGATGACAGCATGTCGGTCGTCGCCAACGCGCGCCGCCTCCTCGATGCGGCGGAGATGCTTCAAGTGCCGATCCTGTTCACCGAACAGAACGCCAACGGCCTCGGCAGCACGGTGCCGGAGCTCCGATCCGATACCAGTCACCTTGTGCACAAGATGACGTTCGATGCGTGTCGTACGGCCGGCTTTCTGGAAACGATCGTGGACCGGCATGACCTTATCGTCTCAGGATGCGAAGCCCATGTCTGCGTGCTTCAGACCGTGATGGGCTTGCTGGGTGCAGGCCGGCGCGTCTATGTCGTGCGCGACGCGGTCGGCTCGCGTCGTTCAGGGAGCAAGGAAACCGCGATCCGGCGAATGGAGCGGAATGGAGCGGAGATCGTGACCACGGAGATGGTGGTATTCGAATGGCTTGAGACGGCGGAACACCCGCGCCTTCGTGACATGATTGCCGTGATTAGGTGATCGTTCGGCGCACTCGTGAACGCCCTTTGTTCTCCACTGCGCGCCACCGGTAAGGTCGGCACCGAGTGCGGTATGCACAGGGACGCCTGAGCGATGACGCTCGACAATGGGCTCTTCGGTGTCACAGTGTTCCGCGACATGCCGGATGTGGTCACCTACGCCTACGCCAAGGGGCGGGTCTGCTTCTGGTCGGCCGCCCGGGTGAAGCGCGCCGTCGCGGGAAAGTGCGCGGCATCGACGCGAACCGCAGCCCCGGGGATTCCATTCCGGCGTCCCCGGGTCTCGGCCGTCGGACGCGCGCGCCTCAACGCGGGCGCGGTAGCAGTCTGCGCAGCTCCCACAGCAGCCCCACGAAGGCGAGCGTCCAGGCCGCCAGCGCGAACGCGAACACCACCGGCGGCAGCGGGTTCAGGAACGGCAGATCGAGCGCCTCAGCCATTTGCAGTGTCGCCACGGTGTACATTCCCAACGGAAACACCGCGCCCCAGTACAGCGGATCGTAGCGCAGCGGAAACCGCTGGATCAGGTGCCGCCACACGCCGAGCACCAGCAGCATCGGGATCCACCACGTTCCGGTGGCCCAGTAGAACACGGTGAATCCCTTCAGGAACGGCAACAACGAAGCCAGGAACGGCGCATCCGGCGTGTTCTGCACCAGCCGCGCGCCAGCCAGGGTGGAGATCGCCATCGCCCCCATGTTGATCCAGTAGGGCGGTGTCAGGTCGCCTGGCGAGAAGGGAAAAAAGTTGTAGCGGTAGAAGATCAGCGAGATGATCCAGATGTAGAACATCCCGCCCCACAACCACATCGACAGCGCGAAGAAATTGAGCTCCAGCTGGTAGGGCTGCGGCCAGTGCCCGGCGATCAGCGCCGCCAGCACCGCAATCGACTGGGTGGCGACCACGGCGATCAGCCAGGCCCCGGTGATCCCCTCCTCCAGCGGCGGCTTGTGGCGCTTGACCGTGAAGGCGGTGAAGATCGTGTAGGTGAGGCCGATCCACAGCGCGACGCCGAGCGCCAGGAACACGATCGCCGCCGCCAGGCTGTGCGCCATCAGCAGGAACTGGGTGCCGAGGATGCAGGACCCGGCGACCGCGGTGAAGAAGCCGGGCCCGAGCCGGTGGTCGGTCATGTCGGCGAAAAAGAGCCGCGGGTAGCGGATCGCCCGCAGCACGCTCAGCGCCGCCAGCACCGCGTAGGCGGCAAGATTGACCGCGAACAGCCCGGCCGCCAGGACGGGAATCTGGAAATCCCGTGCCGCGATCGAGACGATTCCGGTCGCCATCACCAGCGCGAAATAGGCGGGCGGAAGATGTTTCACGACATTCCCGGGTCGCCAGGGGCCGGCAAACACGCCATCGCCGGGCTGCCTTCGGGGGCCAGTCGGGCGGTACCGCATCGTGACGTCATCGAAATCTCCACCTACCGGCACGGCCGACGACCGTGCCGCACCGTGCCGAGGCAGCCCTCCCCGTCGCGGGGTGTCGGCATGCCCCCGTCACCGCGAATCGGGGCGGCGGACCCGCGCCCGGGTGAGCGGCCCGAAATACAAGACCACGAACAGCCCGAACGCGCCGCTCCGGGCCGCCCCGGCGAGCACGAGCAGCAGTAGCGTGTCGTCCCCGGCCAGTGGCGCCGCAACCCGTAGCAGCGCCGCGAGACTGACCAGAGCATAGCCCGCGCAGGTCCCCGGCCCGGCATGCAACGCCCCGCCGGTATGGCCCAGAGTGGCGCGGGTCATCACCGCAAGGGTCATGGTGCCGACCGCCCCCATCGTCAGCCCGTGCACCGCGTCGGCCGGCGCCAGCCACCCGGTCAGCCCGGCAATCCCGAGCAGCAGGAACCCGCTCGCCAGCCAGGCGTAGCCCACATGCAGGACCAGCATCAGCGGCTCCCGTCCGGTGCGCCAACCCTCCCAACGTGCAAGGCGGCCAAGCAGCAGCAAGCCGGCGGCAAGCGCGACCCAGGAGCTTGCGGTCGCGCCCGGCGCCACGACCCAGCCCAGCAGCGCAAGCGCGACCGCGCCGAGCGCCACGCGATCCATCGTCCCGAACGGCGCCGGCATCCGGCCGGCGGGATACGTGCGCGCCAGCCAGTTGCGGGTAAAACTCGGGATCAACCGCCCGCCCATCATGCTGATCAGCAGCAGCAGCACCGCCACGCCCGCCCGGTTCCCGCCCTGCGG
>DATKQI010000124.1:0-9323 GCA_035532755.1 Acetobacteraceae bacterium | reverse complement strand
CACGCCCAGCAGGGCGGCCACCTGCGCGGCGGGTGTGGCCGCACCCCGCGCCAGCGCGGTCAACCGACCGGCCAGCGGGTCGGACGGGGTGAGGACCGCGCCCGAATCGCTCCGCCCGGCCAGGAAGCGCATCCAGGCGGCCACGCCGAGGGCGATGCGCGGCACCGGCAACCCCTGCCGCAGCCGTTCCCGCGCAGCCTCCAGCAGCCGCTGCGGCAGCTTCTGCGATCCGTCCATGGCGATCTGCGCGGTGGCGTGCCGCAGGGCGGGGTTGCGGAAGCGGGCGAGCAGCGCCCGCTGGTAGGCGGCGAGGTCCGTCCCCGGCGGCATGTGCAGCGTGGGCGCCAGTTCATCACCCATCAGCCGCTCGATATGCGCGACCAGCGCCCCATCCTGCATGGCGTCGGCCACCGTGGCGTGGCCGGCAAGCTGGCCGAGATAGGCGATGGAGGAGTGGCTGCCGTTGAGCAGCCGCAGCTTCATCCGCTCGAACGGCGCGACATCGGCCACGAACTGCACGCCCGCTGCCTCCCAGGCCGGGCGGCCGAGGGGGAAATGGTCCTCGACGATCCATTGCAGGAACGGCTCGGTGACGACGGGCCAGGCATCGTCCAGCCCGAGCGCGCGGCCGATGCGGGCACGGTCTTCCACGGTAGTGGCGGGCACGATGCGATCGACCATCCCGCTCGGGCAGGCCAGCTCGTTCTCAATGAAGCCGGCGAGGGCGGGTGCGGACAGCCGGGCGTAATCGGCCAGCACGCGCCGGACCGCCTGCCCGTTGTGCGGCAGGTTGTCGCAGCAGAGCACCGTGAAGGGCCGCAGGCCGGCCGCGCGCCGGGCGGCGAGTGCGGCCACGATGAGGCCGGGGGCTGAGCCGGGACGGCCTGGCGCTTCCAGATCCCGGCGGATGGCGGGGTCGGCGGGATCGAGCGCGCCGCTCGCCGCGTCCCGGCAATAGCCTTTCTCGGTCACCGTCAGCGAGACGATGCGGATATCCGGCGCGGCCAGCAGGGCGACGAGCCCGGCCGGGTCCTCGGCGGCGACATGCAGGCCGCGCAGGGCGCCGATCACTTCCAGCGCCTCTCCACCGCCGTCGCGGACCGCGAGCGTGTAGAGCCCATCCTGCGGCGCCAGCGCATCGCGCGTACTTGCCTGGCGCAGGCTGACGCCGGCGATGCCCCAGCGCGGATCGTCCCGCAGCACGCGCTGCGTGCACACCGCCTGATGCGCACGGTGGAAGGCGCCGAGCCCGAGATGGACGATGCCGGTCCGGACGGCTGCCGGATCGTAGCCCGGCCGCGCGACCGCGTGCCGCAGCATGGACAGGGTTGTGGCGTTCAGCCGGTTCATCGACGTTTCCGTGGTCGTTTCATGGCTGCTTTCCGGGGCGCCGGTTTCGCGGCACCTTTGCAGCAGATGGAAGTTGTGAAACACTAGTATATTACTTTGCGCGGCCGGTAAATGGCCCGCTTTCCACGACCTGAAAGGCCCTTCGATGCAGCAGACATGGCGATGGTTCGGCCCCGACGATCCGGTGACGCTGGAGCATGTGAAGCAGGCCGGCGCGACCGGCGTGGTGAGCGCGCTGCATCACCTGAACCAGGGCGGCGCCTGGCCGCGGGAAGAAGTGGAGCGCCGCAAGCGGGAGATCGAAAGCGGCGGGCTCGTCTGGTCGGTGGTGGAGAGCATCAACGTCGCCGAGGACATAAAGACCCGCACCGGGGCGTGGCGCGCGCGCATCGAGGACTACAAGCACTCCATCCGCGCGGTCGCCGCCGCCGGGGTGCGGACGATCTGCTACAACTTCATGGCGATCACCGACTGGACCCGCACGGACCTTGCCTGGCGCGTGCCCAGCGGCGGCTATGCGCTGCGTTTCGACGCGGTCGATTTCGCCGCCTACGACCTGTTCGTGCTGAAGCGCCGCGGGGCGGAGGCGGACCATCCGCCCGCGCGCATCGCCACCGCCGAGGCGCGCTTCAAGGCGATGGGCGAAGCGGACGTGGCGCGGCTGGAGGCGATCCTGATCGACTGGCTGCCGGCGCGCGAGGTGGTGTACGACCGCGACGGCTTCCGCCGCATGCTGGATGTGTATGCCGATATCCCGCCCGCGCAGATGCGCGCCAACCTGATCGAGTTCCTTCGCGAGATCGTGCCGGTGGCGGCCGAGGCGGGCGCGCGGCTGTGCATCCACCCGGATGATCCGTCCTTCCCGATCTTCGGCCTGCCGCGGGTGATGTCGGGGCCGGAGGATGTGCGCGCGGTGTTCGCCGCGATCGACGATCCTGCCTGCGGGCTGACGCTATGCACCGGCGCGTTCGGATCGAACCCTCGGAACGATCTGGTGGCCATGGCGAAGGAATTCGCCCCGCGCGTGCATTTCGTCCATCTGCGCAACACCCGCAGCGAACCCGACGGATCGTTCCATGAAGCCGACCATCTGGACGGCGATACGGACATGGTGGGCGTGGTCGCCGCGCTGATGGCGGAGGAGGCGCGACGCCGGGTGGCAGGGCGCGCGGACCACGAACTGCCGATGCGCCCCGACCATGGGCACCTGCTGATCGACGACATCGGCAAGAAGGTGAACCCCGGCTATTCCTGCATCGGCCGGCTGAAGGGGCTCGCCGAACTGCGCGGCGTGATGCAGACGGTGGCGGCATTCCGCGCCGGGCGGGTGAGCTGAGGCAACAGCAGGCGGGGCGGCGGGCCATCCGCCGCCGTTGCCCCGCCGTGCGCGAGACCTACGAGTGCAGGGAAGCCGGCGTCTGGTCGGCTTCAGGCGGCGGTGCCCCCATGTTCTCGCCCGGATCGGCCCCCTGCACGACCCGCAGGCAGCGGGCATAGAGCATCAGCATCTCGTTCCCGCCGCAGGCCTTGCGCCCGCGCAGCAGGCTGCTGTCGGCCGGGAAGGGATGTTCGCTGTTTCCGCGGCCGTCCGCATGGAGAATGCATTGCATGAGACCGAATGCGACCGCTTCCTTGCTGTCGCCGTTGACCTGGAACGTCATTCTATCTTCCTCCTGACTACCGTATGCCTGCCATTTGATTTGCAGTGCACAACCTGACCGGTGTCGCGCCACGATCGCATACCCGGCCCATCCATTGGAAGTAGGATCGCAGGTGTGACGATTCGAGGGGAAATGCCGGCGCGAGGCTTCGTGAAGGCGCATTTCGTGCGGATTTGACAACACGGACCCGGCCGGCTGGCGTAGCATTCCTGCACGGCGGGTCGCGGCTTTCGTGACCAGCAGCCGGCAGGTTCGTCCGGCCATGGCTGGCCCCGCGACCCCTCGAACCAGAATTCGGGAGGGACGAGCATGGCCATCAGAAGTCCTATCGAATGGGGTTGGGACCAGTTGAAGGACGCTGCACAGGGCGTCGGGTCGGCCAGCACCGACGAACAGCATATGCGCCCCGGTGCGCGCGCGGTGCCGGCGATCCGGCGGATCAGGGTGGACGACCTGCGCATCGTGCTGCGCAAGGGGCTCGACGATTTCGCCGCCAACCGGACGGATGTGATCTTCCTGTGCGTGATCTACCCGGTGGTGGGGCTGATGCTGGCGCATCTCGCGTTCGGCCACGGGTTGCTGCCGCTGCTGTTCCCGTTCGCGGCCGGCTTTGCGCTGGTCGGGCCGGTGGCGGCGATCGGGTTGAACGAGATGAGCCGGCGGCGGGAGCTGGGCGAAAGCGTGGGCTGGACGGATGCGTTCGGCGTGCTCCGCTCCCCCTCGATCGGGGCGATCGTGCTGCTCAGCCTGCTGCTGATC
This sequence comes from Acetobacteraceae bacterium, assembly GCA_035532755.1. GTDB lineage: Bacteria > Pseudomonadota > Alphaproteobacteria > Acetobacterales > Acetobacteraceae > DATKQI01. The sequence goes on along the minus strand of DATKQI010000124.1, from coordinate 5,553 downwards.
GCGATGTTCCTGCTGTGGATGGCCGCTGCATCGGTGATCTACCGCGTCACGCTCGGCCCGGGGTTTCCGACGTCGGCCGGCGCGTTCGTGCGGGACGTGTTCACCACCAGCGCAGGCTGGGCGCTGATCGCGCTGGGCGTGGGCGTCGGCTTCCTGTTCGCCGTGGCGGTGCTGGCGATCAGCGTGATCTCGTTCCCGATGCTGCTGGATCGGAACGTCCGGTTCGAGGTCGCGGTCGCCACATCGATGCGGGCGGTCAGGGCCAATCCGGGGCCGATGGCGGCGTGGGGCGTGATCGTCGCGGCGGGGCTGGTGCTGGGGTCGATCCCGTTCCTGCTCGGGCTGGCGATCGTGCTGCCGGTGCTGGGGCATGCCACCTGGCATCTCTACCGCCGGCTCGTGCCGCGCTGATCCGCAGCCGTCAGCTCACCGGCAGAACCCCCGCACGGCACGCGCCGAAGCCGATGGGGATGCAGCCATCCCGCTGGCCGCTCGCGCGCAGGATGACCTCGTCGCCATCCTCCAGAAAGCCGCGCGTCTCGCCCGAAGCGAGCGGGATCGGGGTGCGGCCGCCTTCGGTCGCCTCCAGCAGGCTGCCGCAGCCATCCGGCGCGGGCGCCGAGATCGTACCGGTGCCGAGGAGGTCGCCGGGCCGGAGGTCGCACCCGTTGCTGGTGTGATGGGCGACCATCTGCGCCACCGTCCAGTACAGATGCCGCGCGTTGCTCAATGCGAGGCGCTGGGGCGGCGAACCCGCCTGCCGCATCCGCGCGGTGAGCAGCAGAACCTCCAGTTCGAGATCGAGCGCTCCGCCGGCCTGGTCGGCGGCGTCGTGCAGATGGGGGAGAGGTTCGGGATCGCCTGCCGGCCGAGAGGGCTGGGCGATGCGGAACGGTGCGAGGGCTTCCGGCGTGACCATCCATGGCGAAACGGTCGAGCAAAAGCTCTTGGCGAGAAACGGCCCCAGCGGCTGGTATTCGAAGGCCTGAATGTCGCGCGCCGACCAGTCGTTCAGCAGGCTGAAGCCGGCGATCTGCGCGGATGCCGCGCCGATCGGCACCGGCACGCCGGGCGCGTTGCCGGGCCCGATCCAGACGCCGATTTCAAGCTCGTAATCGAGCTGGCGGCACGGCCCGCAGTCCGGCGCGTCCTTGCCGGGCGATCTGCGCTGTCCCTGCGGCCTGCGGAAATCCGTGCCGGATGCGCGCACCGACGAGGCGCGGCCGTGATAGCCGATGGGCAGGAATTTGTAGCTGGGCGGAAGCGGATTGTCCGGGCGGAACAGCCTGCCGACATTGGCGGCGTGATGGATGCCGGCATAGAAATCGGTGTAATCGCCGATGCGCGCAGGCAGATGCAGGGTGCAAAGTGGGGCTTCATGCAGCAGGGCGCCCAGGGCCTTCGCCTCGCCCGGATCGGCCAGGAGCCCCGAGAGCGTACGCCGCAAGGCCCGGCGCGGCCCGGCGCCCAGGGCCAATAGCGGATTGAGGCAGTCGCCGCTGGCCGCCTCCGCCGCCTGAAGGGCTTCGCCCGCGAGCTGCCCGCTCGCGGCCAACCCTGCCAGATCGAGGATGCAGCCGCCGATGGCGACGCCGCCGCGCTTGCGCCCATCGGCCGGGCTGAACACGGCGAGCGGCAGGTTCTGGATCGGAAAGTCCGGATGGCCGTCCGCGCCCGGCACCCAGCTTGTGCGGCCGGGATCGTGGGTTTCGTCCAACCCGGCGTTCATCGCCGTGTCGGGTCGAAACGCCGGGCGAGGCCCTGCCAGCAATCCAGGTAGTCGGGCTGCAACTCGGCAAGCCCCGCGGCGTAGGAGGTGACGCGTTGCGGGAACCGTGTCTCGAACATGAAGGCCATCGTTCCCTCCAGCTTGCGCGGCACCAGCTCCGCCCGGGTTGCCGCCTCGAACGCATCCGCGTCGGGCCCGTGGGGCAGCATCGCGTTGTGCAGGGTGAAGCCGCCGGGAAGAAAGCCCTGCGGCTTCGCTTCGTAGGTGCCATAAAGCAACCCCATGAACTCGCTCATGATGTTCATGTGGTACCAGGGCGGGCGGAAGGTGTTTTCGGCGACCGCCCAGCGGTCCGGGAAGATGACGAAATCGACGTTCGCGGTTCCCGGCGTTTCGCTCGGGGCGGTGAGTGTCGTGAAGATGCTGGGGTCGGCGTGGTCGAACAGCAGCGGCCCGACCGGCGAGAAGCGGCGCAGATCATATTTGTAGGGCGCATAGTTGCCGTGCCAGGCGACGACATCGAGCGGTGAATGGCCGAGATCGGTGCACCACATCGCCCCGCCCCATTTCACCGTAAGGCGGCAGGGCGTCTCGATATCCTCATAGGCGGCGACCGGGGTGAGAAAGTCACGCGCGTTGGCGAGACAGTTGGCGCCGATCGGGCCGCGCTCCGGCAGGGTGAAGGCGCCGCCGTAATTCTCGCAGAGATAGCCGCGCGATCCGCCGCCCGGCACTTCCACGCGGATCTTGACACCACGCGGGATGACCGCGCATTCGCCCGGCTCCACGTCGATGCGGCCGAATTCGGTCAGCACGCGCAAACCGCCCTGCTGCGGCAGGATGAGCAGTTCGCCGTCGGCGTTGTAGAAATACTCGTCCCGCATCGACCGCGTGGCCAGATAGACATGCGCGGCCATGCCGCATCGGGTCGCGGCATCGCCCGCGGTGGTGATGGTGCGCACGCCTTGCAGGAAGGACAGGCTTTCTTCCGGCAGGGGGATCGGGCTCCAGCGCATCGGCGCCGGGGGGATCTCGGCCTCCGCGCACGGGGCTGTCCGCCATAATCCGGCATCCGCTTTGCGGAAGACGCCCCAATGCCGCACGGTCGGGCGGATGCGATAGAGCCAGGACCGTTCGTTGCCCGCACGCGGCGCGGTGAACGGGGAGCCGCTGAGCTGTTCGGCATAGAGCCCGAACGGGCATGCCTGCGGAGAGTTGCGGCCGACGGGAAGCGCCCCGGCAAGCGCCTCGGTCTCGAAGCCGTTGCCGAAACCCGACATGTATCGGGGTGCTGGGGGCGTAGCGGTCATGAGAGGCCCTATTCCGCCGCGGATGGAAGCACGCCACGGCGAATCTGGTCCTGCTCGATCGATTCGAACAGGGCGCGGAAATTGCCCTCGCCGAAGCCGTCATCGCCCTTGCGCTCGATGAACTCGAAAAACACCGGGCCGATCACGTTGGCCGAGAATATCTGGAGCAGAAGCCGCGCCTTGCGATGCTCCACCACGCCCTCGCCGTCGATCAGGATTCCGTTGCGGCGCAGCCTGGGCAGATCCTCGCCGTGGCCGGGCAGGCGGGCATCGACATTTTCGTAATAGGTATCCGGCGGCGGGGGCATGAACGCCAGACCACCGGCCCGCAGCCTCTCGATCGTCGCATGGATGTCGGAACAGCCGCAGGCGATGTGCTGGATGCCTTCGCCCTTGTATTCATGGAGATATTCCTCGATCTGGCTGCGATCGTCGGCCGATTCGTTGAGCGGGATGCGGATGCGCCCGTCCGGGCTGGTCAGCGCCCGGGAGAACAGGCCCGTCATCTTCCCCTCGATGTCGAAATAGCGGATCTGCCGGAAATTGAAGATCCGGCGATAGAACTCGTACCAGACATCCATCCGCCCGCGCTGCACGTTGTGGGTGAGATGGTCGATATAGAAGAGGCCCTGGCCGGCCGGCGAAGGGTCGCGCTCGCCCAGCCAGTCGAACGCCGGTTCGAAGGCCGAGCCCGTCTCGCCATACCTGTCGATGAAATACAGAACGCTTCCGCCGATGCCGCGGATCGCCGGAATGTCGAGGGTCAGCGCCCCGTCGGCCGGATCGACCGGCTCGGCGCCGAGCGCGATCGCGCGCCGCATGGCATGCGCCGCGTCCACCACCCGGAACGCCATCGACGGCACGCTCGGGCCGTGCGCCTGGGCAAATCGCGCGGCCTGCGTGCCGGGCCCCGCCGAAACCAAATAGTTGATGTCACCTTGCCGATAGAGCGTGGTCCGCCGTGTCCGGTGCCGGGCCACGGCGGTGAAACCCATCTGCCGGAACAAAGCATCGAGCTTTTCCGGATCGGGGTGGGCGAATTCGACGAAGCCGAATCCGTCGGTTCCCATCGGGTTGTCCTCGCAGATCGTGGCACGCGGCGCATCGTGCGGAAACGGACCCATGGCGCACTCCTCATTCCGGAACGGGCGAATCATAGGCCGCCCGCCATGCAGGATGTGTGCAAACGGGTCGGCGATCCGACGTTTGCTGCACGTTAATGAAGGATTTTCGTGCTCTGACGCATGCCATGTGCATGATGACTGCCATTGCCGGTGATCATGACGACCGCAGGAGCAGGAATGCACGCGACGCACGAACTGGACCGCTTCGACCTGCGCTTGCTGGCCGCGCTTGAGGAGGATGGGCGGCTGACGAACCAGCAGGCGGGCGAGCGGATCGGCCTGTCTCCCTCCCAATGCTCACGCCGCCGCGCGGCGCTGGAGGCGGCCGGCGTCATCCGGCGATACCGGGCCGAGCTGGCGCCGGAGCGGATCGGGCTCCGTGTCGTCGTCTTCATCCAGGTGACGCTCGCCGCCCATAGCGGCGACAACTCGCGCCACTTCCGCGACCTGATCGACCGCCTCGACGAGGTGCAGGAGGCCTATGCGCTGACCGGAGACGCGGATTATCTCCTCAAGGCGATCGTGCCCGATCTGCAAGGGCTCACCACCCTCATCAACGAGGCGCTGCTGGCGCACCGCAGCATCGCGCGCGTGCGGTCCTTCATCGTGCTCGACCGCCTGAAGGAATCCCGGCACTTGCCGCTGCATGCCGTGCCGACGTCGGGCTGAAGCCGTTCCGGGACGGCTTCAGCCGAAGGCGATCTGCACCTTCAGGCTTTGCGTGCGGTCGAGCGCGAGGCGGAAAGCCGCATCGGCCTCGGCCATGGGCACCACCGCCGTCAGCAGCGGGCTGACGTCGATCACCCCCTGCGCGAGGCAAGCCACCGCATCGGCGAATTCCTCGCCGAAACGGAATGACCCGCGCAGGTCGATCTCCCGCACCATCAGCCGGTTCGCCAGCACCGGAGAGGGGCCGGCAGGCGGCGAGCCGATCTGCACGACGATGCCGCCCGCCCGCACAGCCCCCAGGCCCGCGTTCAGCGCAGCGGCGGCGCCGGATGCCTCGAACACGATGTCGTAACCGCCGGTTCGCCCTGCTTCCGCCTCCAGCGCGGCGGTGCCGGCCGCGACGTTGAACGTTTTCGCCGCGCCGATCCGCGCCGCCGCCGCGAGCGGCGCATCCAGCATGTCCGTCATGTCCACGGAAATCGCCCCTGCGCGCCGGGCGGCGAGCAGGACGAGCAGCCCGATCGGCCCGGCGCCGGTAACCAGCACCCGCCGGCCCATCAGCGCCCTGGCGCGTGTGGCGGCGTGCAGCGCCACCGCCAGCGGCTCGGCGAAGGCGGCGGTGGTGAACGGCAGGCCGGGCGGGACGGCGAAGCACTGGCTCTCCGCCACCGCCACGCATTCGCGGAAGCCACCCTGCATGTGCGGAAAGCGGCTCGCGCTG
>DATKQI010000123.1:0-3498 GCA_035532755.1 Acetobacteraceae bacterium | reverse complement strand
TGCCGTTCATCACGAATACCACCGGCGTTTCCGCCCCCAGCAGCGGGGCGATGCCGGCGGCCACGGCGGGCAGTGCCGGGGCCTTCACCGTCACCAGCACCACCTCCTGCGGGCCGAGTGCGGCCGGATCGTCGCTCGCCGCCACGGCGGCGTGCAGCGTGCCGTCCTTCGCCTCCACGCGCAGCCCGCGTTCGCGGATCGCCGCCAGATGCGCCCCGCGCGCCACCACCGAAACCTCCGCCCCGCCCCGGGCGAGCCGCGCGGCGAGATGCCCGCCGACCGCGCCGGCACCGAACACACAAACCCTCACCCCGTCTGTTCCCCGGCGGTCTGCTCCACGAAATGCCGGATGAAGCGCGCGCCCAGCGTCGTCAGTCCCTCGGCCATGCGCCGGCCCTGCTCGGCGGAGGCGCCCGACGGATCGACGGTCACGCCCGAGGGCGCGATGGCGTCGTATTCCATCGGCAGGTCGATCGCCGAACCCTCGAACCGCGCCTGCCCGAAATCCGCAACCGGCAGGCCGAGCACCTGTGCGGCCGGCGCGGGCGGGGTCATCAGGTCGGGGCGAACGAGAGCGGGGAACAGGTGCAGATACAGGCTCGTCAGCGGCTCCCCGCCGTGGCCGGAGCCGGGCTTGCCCGGCGGCAGGAAATCCCGCGCCGCGCGCCACAGATACAGGCTCGGGATGGTCACGCCCCGCTCGCGCTTCAACTTCAGCGTCACCTCCTGGATCGCGGCCACGTTGCCGCCGTGGCCGTTCAGCAGCACGATCCTGTCGAGCCCGTGGCGCAGCAGCGCGCCCAGCACATCCCCCAGCACCGCGCGGAAGGTGGCGGAAGACAGCGCGATGCCGCCGGGGGCGGAGCCGAACCAGTCGGCATGGCCATAGGGCAGCACCGGGGCCACCAGCGCCTGCACGCCGAGGCGCACCGCCTCGCCCGCGATCAATTCGCCCATGCGCTCGGCGAGCAGATAGTCCCCCATCGGCGCGTGCGGCCCCTGGTCCTCGTGGCTGCCCAGCGGCAGCAGGATCACCGGGCGCGCGGCGAACAGCGTGCGCGCCTCGGCGGAGGTGAGTTCGCCGAGGCGGAGCTTCACGAAAGCATGTCCAGCGCCGCGCGGGACAGCGCCTGCACGCCGAGGCCGATGCACTTCTCGTCCGGCTGGTAGCCGGAATTGTGCAGCTTGTCGTTCCGCCCCGGGGTGCCGGAACCCACGCGCAGCTGGAAGCTCGGCACGCGCTCGGCGAAGAAGGCGAAATCCTCCCCGCCCAGGCTCGGCTCGCCCTCGTCCACCACGTCGCCCAGTTGCGCGCGCGTGCTGGCGACCGTGCGGTCCAGCACCGCATCGTCGTTCACCAGCGCCGGCACGCCGCGAAGGTAGTCCACGGTGCAATCGAGCCGCATCCCCTCCTTCATCCCCGCGCACAGCCGGCGGATGGCGGCCTCCGCGATGTCCTGCGCGGCCGCGTGCAGCGTGCGCACCGTGCCGCGCAGAACCACCTCGTCGGGGATGATGTTGAAGGCGATGCCGCCGTTGATCGCCCCCACCGTCACCACCACCGGGTGCATCGGCTTCACTTCGCGCGAAACCACCGTCTGCAACTGCATGATGAGGTTCGCCGCCCCCACCACCGGATCGACCGCGAGATCGGGATGCGCGGCGTGGCCGGAGACGCCGCGCACGGTGATCTCGAACCGGTCGGACGCCGCGAGGCAGGCGCCGCGGCAGAAACCGAGCCGCCCCACCGGCATCTGCGGGTAGTTGTGGAAGCCGAGCGCGAAATCCACGCCCTCCAGCACGCCGTCGGCGATCATGCCCGCCGCCCCGCCCAGCGTCTCCTCCGCCGGCTGGAACACGAGTTTCACGGTGCCGGCCAGCTGCGGCGCCATCTCCTTCAGCACCGCGCTCACGCCCAGCAGGGTCGCGGTGTGGATGTCGTGCCCGCAGGCGTGCATCTTGCCGGGGATGGTGCTGGCGAACGGCTGGCCGGTCTGCTCATGGATCGGCAGCGCGTCCATGTCCGCGCGGATCGCGACCGTCGGGCCCGGCCGGGCGCCCTTGATGATGCCCACCACGCCGGTCCTGCCCACGCCCGTCCGGTGCTCGATGCCCATCGCGGCGAGCTCGCGCGCCACCACGCCCGCCGTGCGCACTTCCTCGAAACCCAGCTCCGGATGGGCGTGGATGTCGCGCCGCACCTCGATCAGATGCGCCTCGATCCGGCGTGTGGCCTCGCGGATCACGGTTTCGGGGTCGTTCAGGCGCTCGATGTCTGCCATGGGGGCCTCTCGGGATAGGGAAACGCGACTGCCGCATCATGTGGCGGGTCCGGCCGGATGGAAAGGGGCCGGCAGGCCATGCTGGACAGCGTCCCGCACGCATGACTAGAACATCGGCCGATGACCGCACGCCGGATTGCGCCCCGATGAACCTGTTCCCCACCGCCGCGACCGTGCAGCCAATCCCCGCGCAGACCGGCCCGATCGTGCCGGTGATCCTGTCGGGCGGCACCGGCACGAGGCTGTGGCCGGTCTCGCGCGAAAGCTACCCGAAGCAGTTCTGGCCGCTGATCTCCGACAGCTCGATGATCCAGGAAACCGCCGGCCGCGCCGCGGGCGAAGGGTTCGCCGCCCCCATCGTGGTGTGCAACCAGGAACACCGCTTCATCGCCGCCGAACAGCTCCGCGCCGCCGGCATCACGGACGCGCGCATCCTGCTGGAGCCGGTGGGCCGCAACAGCGCCCCCGCCATCGCCGCCGCCGCCCTGCTTGCCGCCGAGACCGATCCCGATGCGCTGCTGTGGATGATGGCGGCCGACAGCGCGATCGCCGACATCCCTGCCCTGCACCGCGCGCTGGCGTGCGCGGCAGCGGCGGCGCGCGCCGGGCACATCGCGATGTTCGGCATGAAGCCCACCGCGCCCGAAACCGGCTTCGGCTACATCGAATGCGGGGAGAAGCTGCCCGGCCTGCCCGGCGTGCATGCGCTCACGCGCTTCATCGAGAAGCCGGACGCGGCAACCGCCGCCCGCCTCGTCGCCTCGGGGTCGCATCTGTGGAACTCCGGGATGTTCGTCTTCACCGCCGCCACGCTGCTCGCGGAGATCGAGGCGCATGCGCCGGACATCCTCGCCGCCGTGCGCCCGGCGGTGGCGGGAAGGCGGACGGATCTCGATTTCATCCGGCTCGACCCCGATGCCTTCGCCGCCTGCCCGGACATCAGCCTCGACTACGCGGTGGCCGAGCGCACCACCCGCGCCGTCGTGGTGCCGGCCGATCTCGGCTGGTCCGATGTCGGCTCCTGGAACGCGCTGTGGGAGCTGGAGCCGAAGGACGCCGCCGGCAACGTCGTGGTCGGGGACGTGATGCTGCAAGGCGCCACGAACTGCTACGCCCGCACCTCCGGCCCGCTCACCGCCGTGGTCGGGCTCGCGGACGCGGTGGTGGTGGTGACCGAGGATGCGGTGCTGGCCATGCACCGGGACCGCGCGCAGGA
>DATKQI010000122.1:0-11160 GCA_035532755.1 Acetobacteraceae bacterium | reverse complement strand
GTGGGCATCCACCCCGAGGCGAAGGAGCCGATCACCGCCGGGATCGGCCGGTTCGGGCCGTATGTGAAGATGGGCGCGGTGTTCGCCTCGCTCGACCGGGACGACGATGTGCTGGCGGTCGGGCTCAACCGGGCGGTCGATGTGCTGGCGAAGAAGCTTGCCGGCGTGCGCAGCCTGGGGGCGCATCCGAAGGACAAGGAGCCGGTGGCGGTGAAGCGCGGCCGGTTCGGGCCGTACGTGCAGCACGGCAAGATGGTCGCGAACCTGCCGCGCGCGGTCGCCATGGAGGACATCACTCTGGACGAAGCGGTGGCGCTGCTGGCCGAGAAGGGCAAGGCGCTGAAGCCGCTGAACGGCAGAGGGGCGAACGGCAAGGGGGCGCGCAAGGCGGGTGCGAAGAAACCGGCGGCCGCGAAGGCACCAGCCGCCGCACCAGCCGCCAAGAAGGCACCGGCGAAAAAGCCGGCGGCCAGGAAACCTACCCCGGCGCGGCGCCGGGCCGCCGGCTGACGTGCCGCGCCCGCCCCGGCCGGCGGCCGCGATGCCGAGCCGCGAGGAGGTGCGCCGGTTCATCCGCGAGTCCGCCGGGCGGGTCGGCAAGCGCGAGATTTCCCGCGCCTTCGGCCTCGGCCCCGCCCATCGCGATGAGTTGCGCGCGCTGCTGAAGGAGTTGGAAGCCGACGGGAGCCTGAACCCCGCGGGGGCACGGCGCTTCCGGCCGGCCGGGCGGCTGCCCGAGGAGATGGTGGTGCAGGTGACCGGCACGGACCCCGATGGCGATGCGATCGCCCGTCCGGTGGGCTGGCAGGGCGAGGGCCGCCCGCCGGTGATCTTCATGGCGCGCGAAGCGCGCGGGCAGGCAGCACTCGCGCCGGGCCAGCGGGTGCTCGCACGGCTGCGGCCGGTCGGCGCGGACAAATACGAAGGCCGGACGATCAAGCGCCTCGCCGATTCGCCCGGCCGGGTGCTCGGCGTCTTCCGGCGCAGCCCCAAAACTGGACCGGGCGGCGGGCGGATCGAGCCCACGGACCGGCGGGCGAAGGCGGAATGGGTGGTGCCGGCCGGCGAGGATGGTGGCGCGGAACCCGGCGAGATCGTGCTGGCGGAGCCGCTGGCGGACAGCGGGTTCGGGCTGAAGCCGGCGCGGATCGTCGAGCGGCTGGGCAGGATCGGGGATGCGCGTTCCGTCAGCCTGATCGCGATCCATACGCACGATATCCCTCAGGTGTTTCCGCCCGAGGCGCTGGCGGAGGCGGAGCGGGCGCGCGGGGTGGGCGCGGACGGGCGGGAGGATCTGCGCGGGGTTCCGCTGATCACCATCGACGGCGAGGACGCGCGCGATTTCGACGATGCGGTGTTCGCCGAGCCCGACGGCGCGGGCTTCCGCCTGATCGTCGCCATCGCCGATGTGTCCCATTACGTGCGCGCCGGCAGCGCGCTCGACCGGGCGGCGCGGGAGCGGGGCAATTCGGTCTATTTCCCCGACCGGGTGGTGCCGATGCTGCCGGAGGCGCTGTCCAACGGATGGTGCAGCCTGCGCCCGGGCGAGGACCGCGGCTGCCTGTTCGCCGAGATGCGCGTGGGTGCGGACGGGCGCAAGACGGGGCACCGCTTCGGCCGCGGCATCATGCGCAGCGCCGCGCGGCTGACCTATGACGAGGTGCAGGCGCTGGCGGATGCGGGATCGGAGGGGCCGCTGGCGGGCGGCGGCATCGCCCATCTGTACGCGGCGTTCCGGGTGCTGCTCGCAGCAAGGGAGGCGCGCGGCACGCTCGATCTCGACCTGCCGGAGCGGAAGGTGGAGCTGGACGAGGCGGGGCATGTTCTGCGCATCGCCCCCCGGCCGCGCCTGGCGAGCCACCGGCTTATCGAGGAATTCATGGTGCTGGCCAATGTCGCCGCCGCCGAGGAGCTGGAGCGGCGGCATCAGCCCTGCATGTACCGCGTGCATGCCCCGCCTTCGGAGGAGAAGCTGGAGGCGCTGCGCGGGTTCCTGCACGGGCTCGGCATCTCGCTGCCGGCGGGCAACCAGATCCATCCGCGCGACCTCGATCATGTGCTGAAACGGGTCGCCGAGACCGAATCCGCGCAGCTGGTGAACGAGGTGATCCTGCGCAGCCAGTCCCAGGCGGCGTACAGCCCGGACAATATCGGGCATTTCGGTCTTGCCCTGCCGGCGTACGCGCATTTCACGAGCCCGATCCGCCGCTATGCGGACCTGCTGGTGCATCGCGCGCTGATCCGCGGCCTGCGACTCGGGCCCGACGGGCTTGCGGCCGAGGACGGCGCGCGCTTTCCCGACACCGCGGAGCACATCACGGCGACCGAACGGCGGGCGCAACTGGCCGAGCGGGATGCGATCGACCGCTATCTGGCGGCGTTCATGGCCGACAAGGTCGGAATGATGTTCGAGGCACGCATTTCCGGCGTGACGCGGTTCGGCATTTTCGTCACTGTTGCGGGCAATGGCGCGAGCGGACTCGTCCCGGTGGCAACTCTGCCTGATGACTTCTGGATTCATGACGACCGGGCGCAGACCTTGAGCGGACGGCGCACGCGCATCGTGTTCGCCCTCGCGCAGAAGGTGGAGGTGCGGCTGGCCGAAGCGCGACCGGTGACCGGGGGGCTGATCTTCAACATCCTGCAGGGCGATCCGCGCGGCGGTTCGCCCCGCGCGGCATCGGGGCGGCGGTCCGGCCGACGGTGAAGCGCGCCGGCATCCTGCTGCTGATGCTGCTGGCCGGACAGGCGCGGATGCAGGCGCGCGCCGCTTCGTTCCACGGGATGCCGCCACCCGGCTACGACATGGCGCTGACCACCGAGCTGCTGCACGCCGCCCTGTCGTTCATGGCGCCGCGCACGCTGGAGCCGATCCCGGTACCGACGATGACGGTGTGGGGGCTGCGCGGGCTGACCGCGCTCGATCCGGCGCTGACGCCCGGGGTGCAGGGCGGCACCATGCGGCTTGCCGACCGCAACAGGCTGCTGCTGGCCCTGCCCGCCCCGGCGCCCGCCGACGTGGCGGGCTGGAGCGTTGTCGCGGCCCGGCTGTGCGGCGCGGCCTGGCAGGCATCGGCGGCGGTGCGGCGGGCCGGGATGCAGGGGCTGTTCACCAGCTTCTTCGACGAGCTGTTCAATCATCTCGATCCCTCTTCGCGCTACATCCCGCCCGGCCGGATGGCGGAGGAGACCGCCCTGAGCCGGACGGGGACAGCGGCGGCGCAGACCGTGTTCGCTATGCGGCTGGGCGGGATGCTTGTCCTGCGCATCGCCGATTTCAACGCGATGACCGGGCCGGCGCTGGACCGCGCGATCCGGCAGGGGCTGGCGGCGCGGCCGGCGCCGCGCGGGCTGGTGCTCGACCTGCGCGGCAATCGCGGCGGGCTGCTGCGGGCGGCGGTGGCGGCGGCGCGCACGCTGCTGGCGCGTGGCGTGGTGGTGACGACCGCCGGCCGGTTCCCGGCGGCGACGCATGTCTGGCGCGCGCATGGCACCGACCTGCCGGCGCGTCTGCCGATCATCGTGCTGGTGGACGGGCGGACGGCGAGCGCCGCGGAGATCCTGGCGGCCGCACTTGCGGACCACCATCGCGCGGTGGTGGTGGGCAGCACCACGCTGGGCAAGGGGCTGGTGCAGGTGGCAACCCCCCTGCCCGACGGCGGCGAACTGCTGCTGACCTGGAGCCGGGACCTCGCCCCCGACGGCTGGCCGATCCAGGGGCTTGGCGTGCTGCCGGCGGTGTGCACGAGCCTGGGACAGAACGCGCTGGAACGGCAACTGGAGGCGCTTTCCTACGGGCAGCAGCCGATGCGGAGCGCCCTGGCGCAGCATCGCGGTGCCCGCGCGCCCCTGCCGCTGGCGCAGGTGCTGTCGATCCGCGAGGCCTGCCCCGCAGCGGTGGGGCACGAAAGCGACCTTCAGGCCGCGCAGTTCCTGGTGCGCGACCGGACCGCCTATGCGACCGCGCTGGCCGGCCCCTGACATTCGCGCCGAGTAGTGTGTTCGTTTGAATTTCTGTTTCGACCCTATGAAGCTGTCCCGCCGCGCCCCTTCATCACCGGAAAGCGGACACGACTCGCACGTGCGGGCCGAACATCGTAACAAGCAGCGTGGAAGCCACGGCTGTCATTGGTGAGAGAGGCGATCTCGCGATATCAGGGATCACCGATCCGGTGCCGTGGTGGAGCTTCACCAAGACCGTTCTTGCGACGGCCGCCCTTCGCCTAGTCGAACAGGGGGCACTGAGCCTGGCCGATCATGTGGACGGGAAGCGCTTCACGCTGCGGCAGCTTCTGCGCCACGAGGCAGGGCTTCCAGACTATGGCCCTATACCCCGTTACCATGAGGACGTGGCGGCCGGTAAGCCGCCTTGGCCGGTGCCTAGGTTGCTCGCTGCGGTGGATGCAGACCGATTGCGGTACGAGCCTGGAGAGGGCTGGGCCTATTCGAATGTCGGCTATCTCAAGGTGGCGCAAATCATCGAGCGTGCGTCGGGTATGCCCTTGGGAGCCGCCCTTGAGCGATTGGCGTTCGAGCCTTGCAATCTCGCGACGGCACGTCTGGCTACGGCACCTGCCGATCTGGATGGCGTGCAGATGGGTGCGGCCCGTTCCTATCACCCAGGATGGGTCTATCACGGCCTGATCGTCGGAACGGTTGCGGACGCAGCTCGCCTGCTAGGCGCGCTTGTGGCGGGTCGCCTGCTCAAGCACGATACGCTGGCAGAGATGCTGGATGGGCGATCCCTTCCAGAGCATCGCAGTATCGCCCAGCCTGATCCCGCCTATGGGCTTGGCCTCATGCTGTGGGCGTCCGACCCAAAGGGGCATCCAATCGGACACCGCGGGGAAGGCCCCGGCAGCAGAATTGCGGTGTATGCTCTGGGGCACAAGACGGCGGCGGTTTGGACGACCCTGCCCTCAAACATGGAAGCCGAGACAGAGGTTCACCGCTTGCTGTCATGACGACTGGCTGGTTTCCGGCCGTTGGCCTTCCCAAAAGCGGGCTGGCGAGTTCCCACTTGAATCCGAAATTCAAACCGAGACACTGCCCCGCGCCGGAAGATGCTGTGTTTCGTTCATGAGGCCGGGGGGAATCGACGAGACTCTCCGATCGTCGGGGCGGCGGGCCCGGCTGCCGGTCTGCGCCGGCATGACGGAGGGAGGGTTGGCACTCCGGCCGGTGCCGCCGGCTCGAAACGGGATCGCGCGGCGAGTCCAAGCCGATGAAAATGCTCGCGAAATATCGGAGGGAGCGTGTTCGCTTGAAGCAGACGCGCTCCGGGGGTTGACCCGGGAGGGCGGGATGCGCATTTTGCGCGCCTCGCGAAGGACCGCACCATGGCCAAGACCAACACCGTTCAGATCAAGCTCGTCTCCACCGCCGACACCGGGTACTTCTATGTGACGAAGAAGAACACCCGCGCGCAGACCGGCAAGCTGGAACTCAGCAAGTACGACCCGGTCGTGCGCAAGCACGTGAAGTTCAAGGAAGCGAAGATCAAGTAGCTACGCGCGCCGGATTCATCCGGCGCCCGCGCGGCGGGCGGACGCCTTCGGGCATCACGCCTCTTCCGCCGCCTCCACCCGGTTGCGTCCTGCCCGTTTCGCCGCATACAGCGCCCGGTCCGCCGCCTGGAGCAGTTGTTCCGGGCTTGCACCCTCGAAGCTGAACGACACGCCGATGCTGGCGGTGACCGGTTGCGGCACCGAAGGTTCCGTGGCCTGGTCGCGCGTGCCGGGGATGAGGGCGGCGATCGCCTCGCGCAGCCGTTCGGCGGCGCGCAGCCCGGCCTCTCGCCCGATGCCGGGCATGATCACCACGAACTCCTCCCCGCCGTAGCGGCCGACCGAATCGAAGATGCGGGTGTTGGCGCGCAGCGTGCTGGCGATGGTCCGCAGCGTGGCATCGCCCGCGGCGTGGCCCCAATGGTCGTTCACGCTCTTGAAATGGTCCACATCGACCATCAGCACGGCGAGCGCGCCCGGTGTGGCCGCGGCGACCAGCCCGGACAGGTGGCGGTGGATGTAGCGCTGGTTGTACAGCCCGGTCAGCGGGTCCGTCACCGCCATTTGCAGCACGTTGCCGAAATCCTCGCGCAGCCGGTCCTGGTACAGCTTGCGGCGGATCTGGTTGCGGGCGCGCACCCGCAGCTCGTTCTCGTCGATCGGGCGGATCAGCCAGTCCGTGGCGCCGAGATCGAAGGCGCGCAGCAGCCGCGCGTGCTCGTCCGGCTCGGCCACCAGCAGCAGCGGGATGGTGTGGGTGGCGTCCGCCGCGTGCAGTTCCGAGGCAAGCTGCAGCGGGTCGTCGCCGACCAGCGAGAGGCTCAGCAGGATCAGGTCGAACCGGACGGCGGTCGTCAGCGCCGTCACCTCCACCGCGCTGCGGGCGCGGGCCGGCAACACCCCCTCCCGCAGCAGGGCGTCCTGCATTCCCCGCGCGCTCGGATCCCAGTCATCCACGATCAGGGCGCGGGAGCCGGAGACGGCGGGTTCGATGCCGCCGGCATCGAGCCCGAGGACGCGGGCGGTTTCCCCGCGCAGCCGCCATTCGTCGAGCAGGCGCTTCAGCCGCATGAGGCTGCGGGCACGCGCCAGCAGCGTGTCGGAATCGACCGGCTTCGTGAGGAAATCGTCCGCTCCCGCCTCCAGCCCGCGCAGGCGGTCCGAGACCTCGCCCAGCGCGGTGACCATGATGACCGGGATGTGGAGCGTGCGGGGATCGGCCTTCAGCTTGCGGCAGACCTCGAACCCGTCCATCCCCGGCATCATCACGTCCAGCATGATGAGGTCCAGCTGCCAGATGCGCGCCAGTTCCAGCGCCCGCCAGCCGTCGGCCGCGGCGGTGATCTGGTAGTATTCGGCGGCGAGCCGCGCCTCCATGAGGCGAATGTTCATCGCCACGTCATCGACGATGAGGATGCGTGCGGTCATGAATGCCGGATGGCCCTCCTTGGGTCCGTCAGCGTGCCGCCTGCCGGCCCGGCGGGGCGGGCGTTCGAGGAGCTACCGTGACCGCGCAAGGAACGATAAAGTGGATGTGCAGTTGTGGGACATGACCGAAACCATGCCGCATCCATGCTGAATGCACCAGATACGATAAGGGAGCGGGCCCGTGAGCGGCCGGAAATCGCGCAGGTCGCGAATCCGGGACTTTTCTTCCGCCGCTGGTTGCGCAACCCGTTGCAGATGGGATCGATCGTGCCCTCCTCCGCCGCGCTGTGCCGGCGGGTGGTGCGGCACACGCGCCGCCGCCGGGACGAGGCGGTGATCGAGCTGGGCGCCGGCACCGGCGTGATCTCCCGTGCGCTGCTGGTCGGCGGGGTGCCGGCGGAGCGGCTGTTCGTGGTGGAGATCGTGCCGGACATGGCGGCGCACCTGCGCCGGGCGTTGCCGGGGGTGAACGTGATCGAGGGGGATGCGCGGGTGCTGCCGGCGCTGATCCCGCACGCCTGGCACGGCCGGATCGGCACCGTGGTGTGCGGCATCCCGCTGGTGCTGTTGGCGAAGGCGGAGCAGGCGCGGTTCATCGCCGCGATCGAGGCGGTGGCGCCCGGGCGGGGGTTCCTGCACTACAGCTACTGCATCACCTCCCCGCTGCCCGCGCACGCCCACCGGCTGGCCGCGCGGCGGGAAGCCTGGACACCGCTGAACTTCCCGCCGGCCAGCCTGTGGCGCTACGCGCCGCAGGGGTGAAGATTCAGCCTGCTTAGCGTCCTGATTCAGAAATTCGCAGGCGAATTTCAGGGACACTAATCTTTTATTTTCAATGGCCTGCTGGTCATTGAAATGCAAAGGCATTTCAGGGGCAGGACACTAGCCGCCGAGCAGGGCGCCCAGGATCGTGTGCCATTCCGTCTCCAGCGAGCCTTCCGCGGGGCTCTGGCCGGCGCGCCCGTACCAGTAGTGCGCGTTCGGCAGGTCGCCCTCCTTGCGGTGCAGGTAGGCATGGACCCAGGCGCCGGCGGGCGTGTCGTCCTCCTGCGCGTGGGTGTGGGCGGCGGCGGGATCACCCTTCGCATCCCACCACAGCGCCCGCTGGGCGACCGACAGGCCCGGCGGAGGTTCCGCGCCGGAGAGGGATTGCCGGAAGGCCGCGATGTCCATGGGTTTCATGGTCAGCGGCGGGCGAACTGGGTCTGGCCGAACAGGATTTCCTTCTGCTCGTCGCTCATCGGGCCCTGGCGCTGGCTGTCGGCCAGCACCGCGACGCCGCGCTGCACCGCCGGGCGGGCGGCGATGGCGTCGTGCCAGCGCTTCACGCCCGGATATTCCGCGAGGTCGATCCCCCGCCGGTCGGGGTTGCGCACCCAGGGGAAGGTGGCGATGTCGGCGATGGAATACGCGTCTCCGGCGAGGTAGGGGCTTGCCGACAGACGCTTGTCGAGCACCGCGTGCAGGCGTTTCACCTCGTTGGCGTAGCGATTGATCGCGTAGGGCAGCTTCTCCGGCGCGTAGCTGGAGAAATGGCCGTACTGGCCGAACATCGGGCCGACGCCGCCCATCTGGAACATCAGCCATTGCAGGCAGGTGTAGCGCGCGGTGGGATCGGCCGGGACCAGCTTGCCGGTCTTCTCGGCCAGGTAGATCAGGATCGCGCCCGATTCGAACAGGGACAGCTTCTTCCCGCCCGGGCCGTCGGGATCGACGATCGCGGGGATGCGGTGGTTGGGGGTGATGGCGAGGAATTCGGGGCGGAACTGCTCGCCGGCGCCGATGTCCACCGGCACCAGCTTGTAGGGCAGGCCCATCTCCTCCAGCGCGATATGCACCTTGTGGCCGTTCGGGGTGGCCCAGCTCCAGACCTCGATCATGCGCGTTCTCCGATTGACTGCGCGCCTGATGTGGGGTGCCGGCCGCCGCCTGCCAGATGGTCGAGTGCGGCCTGCACGCCGCCGGGGCGATGCGGGATGCCGGCGGCGCGCAGGCCGATCTCCACCCCGGCAAGCGCGCCCATCAGGTGCAGATCGCCGAGATCGCCCAGGTGGCCAATGCGGAAGACGCGGTCCTTCAGCCGGCCGAGGCCGTTGCCGAGGCTCATGTTGCACCGCTCCAGGATGGTGGCGCGCAGGGCATCGGCGCTGTGGCCTTCCGGGACGCGGACGGCGGTGAGGCTGGCGGAATAGTCGCCCGGCTCGGCGCACTGGATCTCAAGGCCCCAGGCGCGCACGGCCCGGCGGGTGGCCTCCGCGTGGCGGGCATGGCGGGCGAGGACGGCGGGCAGGCCCTGTTCCAGCAGCATCTCCAGCGCCGCGTCGAGCGCGTAGAGCAGGTTGGTGGCGGGGGTGAACGGGAAGTAGCCGGTCTCGTTCGCGCCCAGCATCGCCTGCCAGTCCCAGTAGCTGCGCGGCAGGCGGGCGGTTTTCGCAGCCGCCAGCGCCTTCGGGCCGATCGCGTTGAAGGACAGGCCGGGCGGCAGCATCAGCCCCTTCTGCGAGCCGGCGATGGTGACATCCACCCCCCATTCGTCGGGCCGGTAATCCATGCTGGCGAGCGAGGAGATGGTATCGACCATCAGCAGCGCGGGGTGGCGTGCGGCATCCATCGCGCGGCGGATGGCGGCGATGTCGCTCGCGCAGCCCGTGGAGGTTTCATTGTGGACGACGCAGACGGCCTTGATCCGACGGGCGGTATCGGCTTCCAGCGCCGCGGCGATCGCCGGGGCGGGCGCGCCGCGCCGCCAGTCGGTATCCAGGAACTGCGGGGCGAGGCCGAGGCGGTTCGCCATCTCCTCCCACAATGTCGCGAACCAGCCGGTGCGGCAGAACAGCACCGCATCGCCGGGGCTGAGCGTGTTCGCCAGCGCCGCCTCCCACGCGCCGGTGCCGGAGGCGGGGTAGATCACCACCGGATGCGCTGTCTGGAAGACGAGGCGGAGGTTGGCGAGCACGCGGCGGCCGAGCGCGCCGAAAGCGGGGCCGCGATGGTCGATGGTGGGGCGGTCCATCGCGCGCAGCACGCGGTCCGGTACGTTGGTGGGGCCGGGGATTTGCAGGAAGTGGCGGCCGGCGTGCGGCGCTTCGTTCGGATCGGGCATCGGGCGCTCTCCTTCGCGGACAGCATGGCGGGCAAGCATGGGGATCGCCAATGAATAGGGCTTGTCGGATCAAGCAGAATTATTGATGCCCGCGCGAATGCGTCCGCCCATATGCTGCGCGCCATGAACGCACCGATGATTCCACAGAATATGATCGGCGATTCCCGCCTGGCGCAGCGGTTGCGGGCGGAGCTGCGCGGGGAGGTGCTGTTCGACCGGGCGAGCCGGGGGCGGTACGCGACCGACGCCTCGATCTACCAGATCGAGCCCGTCGGCGTGGTGGTGCCGGAAACGGCGGACGATGTGGCGGCTGCCATCGCCATCGCCGCCGAGCATGGCGTGCCGGTGCTGCCGCGCGGCGGCGGCACGAGCCAGTGCGGGCAGACGGTGAACCGCGCGCTGGTGGTGGATTGCAGCCGGCATCTGCGGCGGATCCTCGCCGTTGATCCGGCAGGGCGGCGGGCGCGGGTGGAACCAGGCATCGTGCTGGGGCAGTTGAACGCGGCGCTGAAGCCGCACGGACTGTTCTTCCCGATCGATCCGTCCACCCATGCCCGCTGCACGATCGGGGGGATGGCGGGGAACAACTCCTGCGGCTCCAAATCCATCCGCTACGGGCTGATGGCCGACAACGTGGCGGGGATCGAGGCGATCCTGGCGGACGGCAGCCGGCGGAGCTTCGGGATGCTGCCGCAGGAGAGCAACGATGCGCTGACGGGGCGGCTGCTGGCGCTGGGTGCGGCGGAGGCCGCCGAGATCGCCGCGCGCTTCCCTGCCGTGCTGCGCCGGGTGGGGGGCTACAACCTCGATGCGCTGATACCCGAAGGGCCGCGCAGCTTGGCCCGGCTGCTCGTCGGGTCCGAGGGCACGCTGGCCTTCAGCACCGCGATCGATCTCGTGCTGCACCCGGTCAAGCCGCGCAAGGTGCTCGGCATCTGCCAGTTCCCGGATTTCCGCGCGGCGATGGAGGCGGCGCGGCACCTCGTCACGCTCGACCCGGAGGCGGTGGAGCTGGTGGACCGGACGATGATCGACCTCGGCCGCGCCATCCCGATCTATCGCGCGACGATCGACCGGATGGTGCGGGGAGAGCCTGATTCGCTGCTGATCGTCGAGTTCCAC
>DATKQI010000121.1:0-6101 GCA_035532755.1 Acetobacteraceae bacterium | reverse complement strand
CGGCGAGCGTGCTGAAGATCGAGAACAAGGGGCGGCAGAACCGCCGCATCACGGTCACGCTTCCATGAACCCGCTCGTCTCCGCCGGCTGGCTGGCCGCGCATCTGGCCGACCCGGACCTCGTGCTGTTCGACGCCTCGTTCTACCTGCCCACCGAGGACAAGGACGCTGAGGCCGAGTTCCGCCGCGCGCACATCAAGGGTGCGCGCTTCTTCGATATCGACGCGATCGCCGACCGCGCGACCGATCTGCCGCACATGCTGCCCACGCCGGGCGATTTCGCGAAGATGGTGGGTGCGCTCGGCGTGTCCAATGCCAGCCAGGTGGTGTTCTACGACCAGAAAGGCCTGTTCTCGGCCGCGCGCGGCTGGTGGATGATGGGCGTGTTCGGCCATGACCGCGCGGCGGTGCTGGATGGCGGGCTGCCCGCCTGGATCGCCGCCGGCCACCCGACCGAGGCGGGCGACCCCGTGCCGGCCAGCCCCGGCACCTTCATCCCCGCCCATCGCGCGCGCCGGGTGCGGGGGCTGGGCGACATGTTACAGAATTTGCGGGATGGCGAAGAAATTGTAATGGACGCGCGCGCCCCGGGCCGCTTCGCCGCCACGGTGCCCGAACCGCGCCCCGGCATGCGCGGCGGGCACATCCCCGGCGCGCGCAACATCCCCATCACCGACCTGCTGAACCCCGATCAGACCCTGCTGGACCCCGCCCGGCTGCGCGCGCGCTTCGCCGCGGCCGGCGTGGATGGAACCCGCCCGGTGGTGACCAGTTGCGGCACCGGCGTGACCGCGACGGTGCTGAGCCTCGGCCTCGCCGTGGCCGGGCTGCCGATGGGCGCGGTGTACGACGGATCCTGGACTGAATGGGGCGGACGCCCCGATACCCCGGTGGAGACTTGAGCATGCCCGACGATTCCGCCCCGCAGCGCCCCGCCCCGAAGCCGCCGGGGTTCATGACCCGGCTTTCCCATGCCGGGCGCGCGGGCACGCACGCCCACGGCTTCGTCAACCCGCCGCTGGTGCGCGGGTCGACCGTGCTGCACCCGACGGTGGCGCACCGGCGCGAGTGGGGCGGCAAGCGGCTGGAGCAGGCGGTGATCTACGGCGTGCTGGGCACGCCCACGCACCATGCGCTGGAAGACGTGATTGCCGAGATCGAGGGCGGCACGCGCTGCCAGATCGTCTCCTCCGGGCTGGCCGCCATCACCACCCCGCTGCTCGCCTGCCTGTCGGCCGGCGATCACTGCCTGATGCCCGATTCCGTGTACGGCCCCGCCCGCAGCTTCGCCGACGGGATGCTGGCGCGGATGGGGGTGGAGACGACTTATTACGATCCGGCGGTGGACGAGGCCGGCATGGCGGCGCTGATGCGGCCGAACACGAAGGTGGTCTACACCGAAAGCCCCGGCAGCCACACGTTCGAGATGCAGGACATCCCGGCGCTGGCCCGCGCCGCCCACGCGGGCGGGGCGAAGCTGCTGATGGACAACACCTGGGGCATCCATTTCTTCCAGCCGTTCCGGCATGGCGTGGACGTGTCGATCCAGGCGCTGACCAAATACGTGGTCGGCCATTCCGACGTGCTGCTGGGCAGCGTGACGACGGCGAGCGACGAGGACTGGGAGAAGGTGCGCAGCGCGGCCCTCGCGCTCGGCCAGTATGCCAGCCCCGATGACTGCTGGCTCGCCTTGCGCGGGGCACGCAGCATGGGGGTGCGGCTGAAGCACCAGATGGAAGCGGGGCTCACCGTGGCGAACTGGCTCGCCCGCCAGCCGGAGGTGCTGCAGGTGCTGCACCCGGCCCTGCCCGGCTCCCCGGGGCATGAGCTGTGGAAGCGGGACTTCACCGGCGCGTGCAGCCTGTTCGGCGTGGTGTTCCGCCCCGAATACAGCGCGGAGCGCACGCATGCGATGGTGGAGAGCCTCGCGCTGTTCGGCATCGGCGCATCCTGGGGCGGGTACGAGAGTTTGGCCCTTCCCACCACCGGCTTCATCCATCGCACCGCCGGCACCGGCGAGTTCGGCGGGCCGATGGTGCGCATCCATGTCGGGCTGGAAGAGCCGGAAGACCTGATCGCGGACCTCGCGCGCGGGCTCGACGTGCTGCGGGAGGCGACATGACGGCACGCAAGCCCCCACCGGAAAAGGCATCGGAAGAACCGCCGATCGAGTGCGCCTCGCCACCTTGCCTGCTCTCGGAGCTTTCGCCCGACTGGCTGGAGCCGGTCAGGCCGGCGCCGGCCGCGCCGAAGACGCCGCGCACGCCGCGCAAAGCCCCTCCGCCTCGATCGTCGCGCCGCTGACCGCGAAGCCGGCGGCGGCGGCGGCGTGGGCCAGGGCGTCGGACACCGCGTGATCGTCCAGCTCGATCACATGGTGGCATTGCCGGCAGATCAGGAACTGGGCGGCGTGGCCGTGGCCATCGCCGGCGATGCAGCCGACGAAGGCGGACAGCCGCTCGACCCGGTGGATCAGCCCGTGTTCGAGCAGGAAATCGAGCGCGCGGTACACCGTGGGCGGGGCGGCGGCGCCGCGCCGGGCGCGCAGCCGGTCCAGCAGATCATACGCACCGACCGGGGATGCGGCCTCCAGCACCAAGCCCAGCACTTCGCGCCGCAGATCGGTCAGCCGCACGTTCTGGACGGCGCACAGCGCGTCCGCACGGTCCAGCAGGGTGCGGATGCGCGGGGCGAACGGCGCTTCCATCCTGTCTTGCATCTTGTGCGGCAGGCCGGCTTCGTCTGACATCGCCCCACCATAGCAAGCACGAGCGCCGCCGACATGCCCCCCACCATCGCCGATCCGATCGACGCCATCGCCTTCGATGCGAACGGCCTGGTGCCCGCCATCGCCCAGCAGCATGACAGCGGCGAGGTGCTGATGATGGCCTGGATGAACCGCGCGGCGGTGGCCGAGACGCTGGCGACCGGGCGCGTGTGCTATTTCAGCCGCAGCCGAAACCGGCTGTGGCGCAAGGGCGAGACATCCGGGCAGGAGCAGCGGCTGATCGAGCTGCGGGTGGATTGCGACGGCGATACGCTGCTGCTGCTGGTCGATCAGACCGGCGTGGCCTGCCATACCGGCCGCCGGTCCTGCTTCTTCCGGGCGGTGCGTTCGGGCGGGCTGGCCGAGATCGCCGCGCCCTCCGTCGCCCCCGAGACCCTGTACCCCTGAGAGGATTCACGATGGACCCGACGGGCCTGCCCTTCGACACGGATGCGATGCTGGCGGGGCTGCGGCCCTGGATCGAATGCGAGAGCCCGACCTGGGACCGCGCGGCGGTGAACCGCATGATGGACGTGGCCGCCCGCGATCTGGCCCTGGCCGGGGCGCGCATCGAGCGGATTCCCGGGCGGATGGGTTTCGGCGACTGCGTGCGCGCCCGCTTCCCGCATCCGCGGGCGGACGAGCCGGGCATCCTGGTCATGGGGCATCTGGATACGGTGCACCCGATCGGCACCCTGGCCGCCCTGCCCTTCCGGCGCGATGGCGCGCGGTGCTTCGGGCCGGCCATCTGCGACATGAAGGGCGGCAATTTTCTCGCGCTGGAGGCGATCCGCCAGCTTGGCCGCGCCGGCATCGCCACACCGCTGCCGGTGAGCGTGCTGCTGACCTCCGACGAGGAGGCAGGCAGCCCCAGCACGCGCGACGTGATCGAGGCGGAGGCGGCGCGGAACCGTTATGTTCTGGTGCCCGAGCCCGGGCGGCCGGACGGCGGGGTGGTGACCGGCCGCTATGCCATCGCCCGGTTCCATCTGGAGGCGACCGGCCGGCCGAGCCATGCGGGTGCGCGGCTCGCCGAGGGGCGTTCGGCGATAGCCGAGATGGCGCGGCAGATCCTCGCGATCGAGGCGATGACCACGCCCGACTGCACCTTCAGCGTGGGCGTGGTGCAGGGCGGAACCTGGGTGAACTGCGTGGCCACCACCTGCACGGCGGAGGCGCTGAGCATGGCGAAGCGGCAGGCGGACCTCGATTCCGGAGTGGCGCGGATGCTGGCGCTGAGTGCGACCAACCCGCAGGTGCAGTTCGCCGTGCGGCGCAGCGTGACGCGGCCGGTGTGGGAGCCGGACGGGCGCTGCCTCGCGCTGTACGAGCAGGCGCGCGGCATCGCCGCCGGCATGGGGCTCGATCTGCCCGCCCACAGCGCGGGCGGCGGGTCTGACGCGAATTTCACCGGCGCGATGGGGGTGGCGAGCCTGGACGGGCTGGGCGCGGTGGGGGACGGCTACCACACGTTGAACGAGCACATCATGACCGACAGCCTCGCCAGCCGCGGGCGGCTGATGGCCGGGCTGCTGGCGAGGCTGGCATGAAGCCGCAACACTGGCTGGCCACGCGGATCATCGCCGGCCGGCCGCGGTTGTTCGCCGGGCTGCTGTGCGGGCTGGCGAGCTATCCGCTGCTGGCCCGGTTCTCCCCGCTCACGCGCGCGATCCTGATGTGGGACATCGGGGTGGCGGTGTTCCTCGCGCTCAGCGCCCTGCTGTTCCTCTCCGAACATATCGACCGGATGGCGCGCGATGCGGAACGGCAGGAGGAAGGGGAATGGACCATCTTCGGCCTGACCATCGCCGGCACGCTGTTCAGCCTGGCGGCCATCGTGAGCGCGTTCGCCGGCATCAGCCATCTGCCGGCAAAGACGCGGGGGTGGCATGTGGCGCTGGTGGCGGCCACGCTGGTGCTGTCCTGGCTGATGACGCACACTGCCTTCACCTTCCGCTATGCCCATGAATATTATTCCAAAAGCGCCGGACGCGACGAGGTGGACGGCGGGCTGGATTTTCCGAGCGAGAAGCAGCCGGACTACCTCGATTTTTTTTATTTCTCGCTGGTTCTGGGCATGACCTTCCAGGTTTCGGACGTGCAGATCACCGCGCGGAAGTTCCGGCGCATGGCGACGCTGCACGGGTTGCTGGGGTTTTTGTTCAACACGGTGATCCTGGCGCTGACGGTGAACATCGCTGCCGGGCTGCTGTAAAGCCAACCGGCAAAGTATTGACCCATTCCCTTTATTTCAGCGACAGCGGAAGCCAGGAGAGAGGTCAGCACCCCGGTATAAAATCATGACCGTGGACGATACGCTCCGTTACAATAAGCTGCGTTATGAAGCATCCTGTCATGCTGCTATGCGGCATGACTTTTACCTCGATGATCAGCCGCGTGCCTTTTGGATCGCTTCTTTCAGCCATGCCTGCCCGCCGACGCCGGCCGGCAGCGGGCAACGAGGCGGTACCGGGCGCGGGTTCGGAGCCGGCGTTGCCGCGGCTGGCCTTCCTGCATATCGAGAAGACCGCCGGGACCTCCACGATGGCGTATCTGCGGGGGCTGGTCGGCCCTGACGATCTGGACCCCGATCCTCGCCGGGACCTGCCGCCGCATCTGTTGAGCCCGTTCACCGCGAACGCGATCGGGCAGATACGCGCGCGGCCGTTCGTATGGGGGCATTATGACCTGCCTTCGATCGAGCGGCTGGGCGAAGGGCGGTTCATTCTTGCGCTGTTCCGCGAGCCGCGGCAGCGGCTGCTGTCGCTGTACCACTACTGGCGGGCCGTGCGGCTGGAGACGCTGACGCCGGAGCAGGCACACAGCGGCGTGCGAGCGGCGCATGCGGGCACGCTGCTCGATTTCCTGCGCAGCCCGGACCCGATGGTGCGGGATTTCACCGACCATGTGTATCTGCGGCGGCTGACCGGGCGATACCAGACCGGATCGGCCGCCGACCCGCTGGCCGCCGACCCGCGCGGCACGCTGGCGCAGGCGATGGCGGCGCTGGAGCGGCTGAGCTTCATCGGCATCGCCGAGAACCTCGACGGTGGTCTTCCCGTGCTGGCCCGCCTGCTGCACCGCGCCCCGCCCGCGCACGCACCGCGAGAGAACGTGCTGGCGCTGATGGAGCGTGACGGTAAGGCGCCGTTCCGCCGGCTGCCGCGCGAGCCGCTGACGGCGGAGGTGGATACGGAGTTGGACCGGCTGACACGGCTCGATCAGGTGATCTATCGCGCAGCCTGCACGCGATTCGAACGGCTGCGGCATGAGGCGGGGCTGCCGGTGCCCCACCCCGCCGCGGCCGGTCTTTGATGAACGGAGCGTGCATGCCT
>DATKQI010000120.1:0-10232 GCA_035532755.1 Acetobacteraceae bacterium | reverse complement strand
GCGAACTCCCGCCGCCGCCGGCCGAGGAAGGCTGGGCGGTGCATCTCCCGCTCGCCGGCCTCGTGTTGGCGATGCTGGTCCTTGCCCTCGGCACCGACCGTTTCGCCGGCCTCTCCCTCACCGCCTCCGTCACGCTGCTGGTGCCGCCGATCGCCATCGGCTGGATCGTGCTGCAGGAGCGCCGCATCGCGAAGGCGGCGCTGCGGCTGTGGCGGCATTTGCACACCGGCCTGCCGGCAATCCGGCTGGAGGTGCTGACGCTGGCGGGCGCGGGCTTCTCCGGCGCGGTGCTCGCGGCGGGGATGCAGGGCGGCGGCGGGGCGCCGCTGCTGGCCGGCCTCGGCCTGCCAGCCGTTGTGGTGGCGATGGCGGTGCCCTGGCTGATCGTGGGCTGCGGAGTGGTGGGCATGACGCCGGTGCTCGCGGCCTCGCTGGTGGCCGCGGCGGTGGGCGATCCGCGCGCCTGGGGGCTGCCGCCGCTGGTGGTGGCGCTCGGGCTGATGTCCGGCTGGTCGCTCACCTCCGTGGGGGCGCCGTTCGTGGCCAATTCCATCGTCATCTCCCGGCTTTCGGGCCGCAGCCCGTTCACCGTCAGCCTGCGATGGAACGCGGCCTATCTGCTGGGCGGGCTCACGCTCGCCTCCGCGGCGATCCTGGCGCTGGGAGCCGTACTCTGACGAATCGGCTCATGCGGGCGGGAGGTCGATCCAGGACAGATGCCCGCCCTTGCCGGCGCCGGTGTCGAGGAAGACCGCGAGCCCGCCCTCCCGGCCCCGGCGCAGATAGGGGCGCCCGTCGGTGCTGCGCCGGTCGTGGCCGCAATAGACCGTCAGGCCTGCCGGAATGCGGTCCACCCAGCGCAAGCTGCGTTCGGGGTAGCCGTCGGCCTGCTGCCGGCCGGTGGGTTGGCCGTACAGCGCGCGCGCCAGCGGCCCGGTCACGTGGCCGGCGGGTGCCGCGGGCGCCGCTTCGTCCAGCATCGCAGTGTGGAAGCCGGCATGCACGAAAAACCGATCGCCATCGCGCAGCCATCCCGGGGCGCGGGTGATTTCGGCGATCGCCCGTGCACGCAACCCGTCGTCCAGCGCCGCGATCGTGGCGGACAGCGGGGCATCGATGCGGATGGCCGCGCCGCCGAGCGCGCGCGCCAGCTTCAGGTCGTGGTTGCCCAGCAGGAACACCCCGCGCCCCTCGTCGATCAGGCGGAACATGACCGACAGCGCTCTGGCGCTGTCGGGCCCATAATCGGTCAGGTCGCCCAACTGGACCACGAAGCGATCGGTCTCGGCGGCGAAGGCGAAGGCCGTGGCATCGCCGTGCACGTCGCCCACCACGCGCAGGGCGGCATGGGCGGGGATCATGCCCGCGCCGCGATGGCCGCGCGGATGCGCGCCTGCTCGGTCGCGTCGATCGGAAAGCGCCAGACGAGCATGGTCGCCATCAGCTTCAGCACGATCGGCAGCCCGCAATAAAGCGACACCAGCATGCCAAGCTGCGCCGGGCCGTTCGGACCGCCCGTGCGAAAACCGGCAAGGGCGAGCAGCGGAAACGCGATGCCGACCGCGAGCGCGTTGCCGGCCTTCTGCGCCATCGTCCAGGCGGCGAAGAATAGCCCGGCCCGGTGCTCGCCGCTCTGCAATTCGTCCAAATCGATCACATCGGCCTGGATCGCCGGCGGCACGGTCATGTCCGCGCCGAATGCGAGGCCGCTGCCGACCGAGATGGCCAGGAACGGCAGCACATCGCCCGGTCCGAGCAGGGGGACGAAGGCGAAAGCGGCCGCGCCGAGGAGCATGGCCACACCCCAGCTGCGGTGCTTGCCAAACCGGATGGCCAGCCGCATCCACAGCGGCACACCCAGGATGCCCGCGAGAAAATAGGCGAGCAGCACCGGATTGGCCGCCGCAGGCCGGCGAATGACGGCGCTGCACATCAGCAAGAACAGCACGGCCGGCAGCCCGTTGGCGAGCCCATTCACCAGCCAGGCAGCCAGCAGGCGGCGGAACGGCCCGTTCGCCGCCGCCGTGCGCAAGGCGGCCCACAGGTGCACGGGTGGCCCCGCGACCGGGCGCACCCGCTCCGGCACCCGGGCGAGCATCAGCAGGATCATCGGCGTGGCGAGCACGACGGCCAACGCCGCCAGGATGTGCAGGCTGCCTGCCGGCGTGACGACGCCGAGAACGGCCGGCGCGCCGGCCGACAGCAGGATGCCGACGATGGTGCCACCCTCCCGCAGGCTCGTGATGCGCGCGCGTTCGGCATAGTCGTCGGACAGTTCCGCACCCCACGCCTGGTAGGGCAGGGCGATCATGGTCCAGGCCAGCGTGACCAGCGCGCTGAAGGCGAACAGCCACGGGGCCCTGGCGCCGGCCGGCGGGAAGAACAGGCCCGCCACGCCGGCAATGCCGATCGGCAGCCCCGCCGCGATGAACGGCTTGCGCCGCCCGAACCGGCCGCGCAGACGGTCGGACAGGCGGCCGATCAGCGGGTCGAACACCACGTCGAGCGATCGCACGGCCAGCAGCACGCCGCCGACCACGGCCAGCGGCATGTGCATGCTGCTGGCCCAGAATGTCGGCAGATAGACAGTCAGCGGCAGCCCCAGCAGGGAGAGCGGCAGCGCGGGGGCGGCGTACAGCAGCAGAAGAACGCGCGGCAGCCTCATCCCGGCTTCGCAAGCAGGATCTGGCCCACATCAGTCCAGCCCGCGCGGAAGCCGGTCTCGCAATAGGCAAGGTAGTATTCCCACAGCCGTTTGAACCGCGAATCATAGCCACCCGGAAGCTGGGCGATGCGCGGCCACGCCGCCTGGAACGCGGCATGCCAGCGTGCCAGCGTCTCGGCATAATCCGCGCCGAACCAGTGCTCGCCCCGCCAGGCGAGGCCGGCGCCTGCGATCTCCTGCCGCAGCCGGGACGGGCAGGGCAGCATGCCGCCGGGGAAGATGTAGCGCTGGATGAAGTCCGCGGTACGCCGGTAATCCGCGAACAACTGGTCCGCGATGGTGATCGTCTGCAATCCGGCCAACCCGCCCGGCGCCAGCCGCGCCCGCACGGTGGCGAAGAAGGCCGGCCAGTAGGGCTCGCCCACCGCTTCGAACATCTCGATCGAGGCGATGCGATCGAACTGCCCGGCCACGTCCCGGTAGTCCTGCAAGCGCAGTTCCACCTGGTCCGACAGCCCGCGGGCGGCGATACGCTGCCGCGCATAGGCAAGCTGCGCGGGGGACAGCGTGATGCCGACGACCCGAGCGCCGAACTCGCGGGCGGCGATTTCGGCAAACCCGCCCCAGCCGCAGCCGATCTCCAGCAGCCGCATTCCCGGCGCGAGGCCGAGGGCGCCGCACAGCCGGCGGATCTTGTTGCCTTGGGCCGCCTCCAGCGTCTCGCCCGGATCGGTGAACAGCGCGGAGGAGTATGCCATCGAGGGATCGAGCCACTCGGCGTAGAAATCGTTGCCGAGGTCGTAGTGGTCGATGATGTTGCGCTTCGCCCCGCGCCTCGTGTTCGGCCGCAGCCGGTGCAGCAGCCGGGACAGCCCGCGCACCCAGGGCCGGCCGCGCAGCGTGGCATCCCAGGCGGCTTCGTTCGCGGCGGCGAGGGCCATCACCTCGCGGATCGACGGGCTTTCCCACAACCCGCCCAGATACGCTTCGGCGAGACCGAGGCTGCCGCCGGTGGCCAGCCGCGTCACCGCGCGCGGATCACGCACCACGATGGTCGCGGACGGGCCGGGGCGGCCGGTCTCGACCCGGTGCAGGCTGCCATCCGGCAGCACCACGTTCAGCGTGCCGACGCGGATCATGCCCGCGAGCTTCAGCCCCAGCCGCAGGCGCCGGTCCTGCGGCACGCCGGCCAGGGAAGCGGCGGGAAGGAAGTTCGGGATGGTCTCGGCGTCATGCAGGTTCATGCGGGCCTCCGGAAATCACGGCTTTGACGGGCGCTGGCGGCACGGGCTGGTAGCGGGCCCCACCCATCCATACGCGCAGGGCATGCCAATGGATCGCCGCGACCACCTTCATCGGCATCAGCGGCATCGCCAGCAGCAGCCGGGACAGCACCCCGTCCCGCATCGGCCGCGCGGTCAGCGCCATCGTCGCCGTCATCCGCGGGACCTCGGCGCCATAGCGGATCGACAGGGCGAAACGGTCGCCTTCCGCCTCGCCCGGGCCGGTGAAGGTGAAGCGATAGCCGCCCGCCATGTCGAAGAAGGGAGAGACGTGCAGGTGCTTGGCGGCTTCCTGCCGCACCGGGCCCGGCGCATCCGCCACCGGCAGCAGGTAGCCGATCTGGCCGCCGAAAGTGTTCTTCACCTGGTGCAGCACCGCCCCCAGCCGGCCCGCGGCGTCGTAGCAGAAGAAGAACGCGATCGGGTTGAACGCGTAGCCGAGCACGCGGGGGATGAACATGAAGCGGATGCGCGCGCCGCACGCGGGCAACCCCGCATCCGCCAGCGCCCGCTCCACCCACGGCCGCAGCGCGCCGCCGTCGCGCGGCCCGTGATCGGAGTCTTGCAGGGAGACGATGCCGCGGCGGTTGTGGCGGAACAACCGGCTTGCCCCCGCGGCCTCGTCGATGCGGTCGAGATCGACGCAGAGCATCCAGATGCGATAGGCGAACCGATGGCGGAACGGCGTGTGCCGCACGTGCATCACGCGGCCGGCGTACAGCAGGGCGGGAGGGGCGGTCATGCCGCCTCCAGGGTTGGCGAGGCGGCACGCGCCTGGGCGCACCAGGCAGGCGCTGCGCCCAGCGCGGTGGCGATGCGCACGGCGGAGGCGATGCCATCCTCATGAAATCCCCAGCCGGTCCAGGCGCCGGCGAACCAGAGCCTGTCCTGCCCCTGGATCCCGGGCAGCCGTTCCTGGGCGGCCATCGCGGCGGCATCGAACCGCGGATGGCGATAGGGGCGCGTTGCCAGCACCCGGGCCGGATCGGGCGGGTGCAGCGGGTTGAGGCTGACGAACAGCGGTTCCGGCGTGTCCAGCCCCTGCAGCCGGTTCATCCAGTACGTCACGCTCACCTGTCGCGCCTGATCGTCCGCGCCGCCCTGCGCGAGATAATTCCAGGCAGACCACACGCCGCGCCGTCGCGGCATCAGCGTACGATCGGTGTGCAGCACGGCGGTGTTGTCCTGGCCACGAATCGCTCCCAGCACTGCCGTTTCCGCGCCGGTGGGTTCCGCGATCAGCGCCAGCGCCTGGTCGGCATGGCAGGCGAGCACCACCTGATCGAACCGTTCGGCCCCGCCATCGGCCAGATGCAGCACCACGCCATTGGCCGTCCGCCGCACGCCGCGCACCGGGCAGTGCAGGCGCGCGTGCACATCCCGCAGCATGCGCGCGACATACATGCGCGATCCGCCCGTGACCGTGCGCCATTGCGGCCGGTCGGTCAGCCGCAGCAGCCCGTGGTTGTGGAAGAAGCGGGCGAAATGGCGCGCCGGGAAGTGCCGCATCTCATCCACCGGGGTGGACCAGATCGCCGCGCCCATCGGCAGGATATGATCATGGACGAAACTGCGCCCGTAGCCGCCCCGGCCGAGCCATTCCCCCATGCTGTCGTCGGATGTCCCGTCAAGCAGGGCGGGCGCTTCCCGATAGAAGCGCAGGATATCGCGGACCATGCCCCAGAAGCGCGGCCGCAGCGCGTTGCTGCCCTGGGCGAACAACTGGCCCAGGCTGCCGCCGCCGTATTCCAGCCGCCCGCCCCCGATCGACACGCCGAAGGACATCTCGGACCCATGCGTGGCCACGCCGAGCAGATCGAACAGCGCGGTGAGGTTCGGGTAGTTCAGCGTATTGTACACGATGAACCCGGTATCCACCGCAACCGGCCGGCCGCCGAGTTCCACGAGCTGCGTATCCGCGTGCCCGCCGGCCCGCGCCTCGGCCTCGAACAGCGTCACCTCATGCGCCCGGCGCAGCATCCAGGCGCAGGACAGGCCGGAAATGCCGGCGCCGATCACGCAGATGCGCAGGCGCGGCCCCGTCATGCGGCCGATTTCCCGATCGCGGCGAAGGCGGCGAGCGCGCGGGCGCGTCCGTGCGCGAGATCGATGAGCGGGTGCGGATAGGTGCTCCCGAGCCGCACCCCGGCCGCTTCCAATGCTGTCGCCGGCGCTTCCCACGGGGCGTGGATATGCGTCGCATCGAGCCGGGCGAGTTCCGGCACGTGGCGGCGGACATAAGTGCCGGCTGCATCGAACTTCCGGCCTTGCAGCACCGGGTTGAACACGCGGAAGAAGGGCGCGGCATCGGCCCCGCATCCGGCCACCCACTGCCAGCTCGCGCTGTTGGAAGCGAGGTCCGCGTCCACCAGCGTGTCCCAGAACCATGCCTCCCCCCGCTGCCAGGGTTGCAGCAGATGTTTCACCAGGAACGAGGCGACGATCATCCGCACCCGGTTGTGCATCCAGCCGGTGCGCCAGAGCTGGCGCATTCCCGCATCGACGATCGGCACGCCAGTCTGCCCGCGCTGCCACGCGTGCAGGCCCGCGCATCCTCCGCCCAGGGAAACCGCGCGAATTCCGGCCGCAGCGGCACCGTCGGCAGATCGGGGTGATGCCAGAGCAGGTGGGCCGAAAACTCCCGCCACAGAAGTTCCTTCAGGAAGGTCTGCAGCGCCGCCACGCAGCCGGCTGCCGCCTCGGCGGCGTGCCAGACCTGCGCCGGCGAAACCTCGCCCCAATGAAGGTGCGGCGAGAGCATGGACGTGCCGTCTTCGCCCGGCCGGTCACGCCCGGACCCATAGCAGGGAAGCGCGTGGTCCATGAAGCGCGCCAGCCGCTTTGCGGCGCCCGCGGCTCCGGGCAGCCATGCTTCCCGCAGCCCACCCGCCCAATCCGGATACGCCGGCAGCAGCCGCCACTGCTCCAATCTGTCGGAGGCAGGGAGCGCGGGGCATGGAATGCGGATCGGCGCCGGGCAGGGCGGCGGCACCGCCTGGGCGAAGCAGGCGCGGGAGAACGGGGTGTATACGCCGAACGACCCGCCCGCCCGGGTGCGGATCGCCTCCGGGTCGAACAGCAGGACCGTGCGGTGGCGGTGCAGCCGTATGCCCTGTTCCTTCAATGCCGCCGCGACCGCCTGGTCGCGCCGCCGCGCCCAGGGTTCATGGGACCGGCCGGCATGCACCGCATGCGCGCCGGTTTCGCGCGCCAGGGCCGGAATCACTTCCGCCGCCGGGCCGCGGCGCAGCACCAGGGTGCTGCCGCGCGCGCGCAACTCGCCGCCGAGCGACGCCAGGCTGTGATGCAGCCACCACCGCGCGGCGCCACCGGGCGCCCACCGGCCGGCCGATGCGGTATCCAGAACGAATACCGGCAGCACGGGCCTGCCCGTGTTCAGTGCGGCTATCAGCGCGGCATTGTCGGCGACCCGCAGATCGTTGCGGAACCACAGCAACACCGGCGCCGCCGGCGAAGCTGTCGCGGCAGGCATGATTTTCGTCTCCCTCGATGAAGATATACGAACGACATCGAAAATGAGACGGATCACGGATTCGTGAGCAATTCCTGTTCGCCGGGCGCGTGCGCGAGGCCGAGCGCGAAGCTGAACAGCCGCTCCCGCCCCAGCAGGAATACCCGGCCACCGCGCGGGAACAGCCCCGCGATCGCCTTGTCCCGCACGTCCAGCCCGCCGGTGTAGGCGCCGAAGGCGGGCAGCATCAGCCGCTGCGCGTCGGCCACGAAGCAGGGGCGGCTGATGAACTTCCCGCGCGTGGCGATGGCGGCCTTCGGGTGGTGATGGCCGCAGATTTCGGCCGTTTCCGCCGGCCTGCGCGCGGTGGCTTCATGGCGGAACATCAGGGGGCCGGCCGGAAACTCCACGCAAGCCTCGCCCGGCAGCCCCTCCGGCGGGGCGGGATCGTGGTTGCCCAGCACCCAGACGAACGGGACGGCGGTCGCCATCGCCGCGAGGTGCTTCGCGTCCACCGGTGGCAGGCGGGCTGCGCCGTTCGCGTCGTGGAAGCTGTCGCCCAGGGCGACCACCTGCGCGGGCCGATAATGGCGCAGGAGCAGCGCGAGCCGATCAAGGCTCGCCCGGCTGTCCCACGGCGGCAGCAGATGCCCGCGCGCGGCCAGGGACGAGCCTTTTTCCAGATGCAGGTCCGCCACCACCAGCATCCGCCGCGCCGGCCAGAAGACCACGCCCGCCGGGTCGAGCAGCAGCCGCTCGCCGGCCAGATGCAGGGGGGCCGCAGCCACGGGTCAGCCCGCGCAGAGCGCGCGCGCCGCGCGGGCCTCCATCGCATCCTCCAGCGGATCGAGCGCGCCCCAGCCGTGCCGCTCCGCCACCCATCCCAGCATCACGTCGGCAAGGGCCGGATTGCGGGCCAGCACCGGGCCGTGCAGATAGGTGCCGATCGTCCGGTGCAGCAGGATGCCCTCGCCCTGGCTGCCGGTGGCAGCGTTGCCATTGCCGCTCACCACCTCGCCCAGCCGCGTTCCGCCCAGCAGCGTGGTGTGGCCGCCGTGGTTCTCGAACCCCACCAGCGTGTGCGGCACGAGCGGGCTGTTCACGCACAGCTTCCCGACCAGCCGCGGCTTCCCCGGCCGCGTGACGATCGGCAGGATGCCGAGGCCTTCGTGTTCCACGCCCTCCAGAGTCAGCGATTCGCCATAGGGCTGCAGCCCGCCGCAGACCAGCAGCGCCGGCACGCCATCCTCCGCCATCGCCTTCAGCATGGGCTGCATCGCCCGCATGGACGCGAGCGCGAGGCGCTGGCCGCGATCCTCGCCGCCGCCCAGCAGCAGGATATCGGCATCGGCGGACAGAACGTCGGACAGGCCGATGCGATCGATGCTTGCCTCTATCCCGCGCCATTGCAGCCGTTTCTGCAGCACCACAGCATTGCCCGAATCGCCGTAGGTGCCGAGCTGTTCGGGGAACAGCAGGGCGATGCGCACATGGTGCGGCCGGCGGGCCAGCGGGGCGCGCGGCTGGGCGACGGCCTCCGGCGCAACGGCGGCTGGAACGGCCGTGGGTCTGCGCGCCGTATCGGTCAACGCCAGCGCGGCCGGCAACTGCGTGTAGGTTGCCACCACCACCAGATGGCCGCCCTCCGGCGTTTCGCGCAGGGCGGCCGCGAAGGCCTCCTCCGGCTTCGGATAGGCGCTTGCCTGCGCGATCTGCGGTTCGTAGCGCAGCCGCGTCAGCATCTCCAGCGCCCGCTCCCCGGTCGCTACCGCGCGGCTTACCGGGGCGAGGTTCACATCCCACAGCCAGGAAACGTCCCGCCCGTCCGCGGCGCGGTTGTTGACGAGGAACAGATGCGCATCCCCCGGATGCTGGGCGAGGTTCCAGCTCACCGACGCCGGGTTCTTGCCCAGCACCACCGTGACCTTGCGCCTCGCCATCGTCACGCTGCCGCCCCGCCCGAGTATCGGGGCCGGCCAGGCCGCGATCCGCGCCGGCAGGCCGAGCGCATCCACGGCGGCGAGGCTCGCCAGCACGCTGTACGGATGCAGATGCACCGGCAGCGGCGGCAACGCGGTGCCGTTGAACACGAACGCCTCGGGCAACACCACGCCGCGCGCATCCGCCTCGGGGGCCGCGAAACCGCAGGCGGGGCATTCGAACTCGCCAAGCTGGGCATAGGTGCGCGAGCGGTAGGACAGCGGCGCGCCGCATTGCGGGCAGCCGGCGCAATCCCCCGGCACATCCAGCGCCGCCTGCGTCAACCGGAAGAACCGCCGCCGCGCCGCGCGCAGGCTGGCGGTAAGCGGATCATCCCCGTTCAGCAGGATGGTGGCTTCCGGCACGGTGTCGATCGCCCGCTGCAACGTGTCCCGCACCACCGCCACCTCGCCGTAGCGGTCGAGCTGGTCGCGGAACAGGCCGGTGACGACGACAAGCTGCGGATCGAGCGCGCGCGCCGTCTCGGGCAGGGTGAACTCGTCCACCTCCATCACCAGCGCCTCGGCCGGTGGGGCAAGCAGCGCGGCGGCGAGCCCCTGGCGCATGTTCGCCCCCTCCATGTTCGATACGACGGAGAGCCCCGCACTGCGCAGCAGCAGGGTGATGAGCGAGACGGTGGAGGTCTTGCCGTTGGTGCCGGTCACGACGACACGTCTCGGAAAGCGCCGCGCGCGGGCGATGAACGCGGGATCGAAGGCGAGCGCGATCCGGCCGGGCAGGCTGGTGCCGCCATGGCCGGCCAGTTTCAGCCCCTGGCGGGCGGCGCGGGCGAGGGGGCGGGCGAGAAGCCGGGCGAGGGTCTGTTTCATGC
>DATKQI010000119.1:0-27503 GCA_035532755.1 Acetobacteraceae bacterium | reverse complement strand
AACAAGAATGACGATTCAAGGCGCCAATGGTTCCAGATACGAAGAACAGCAGGCTTTGGATCAGGCACAGAAAAATGAATTGCGCTATTCCATATTCAGAAAATGCACGTATTGCGGGCGGCTTCTCAATTATGCATTTATTGATTGTAAAACCTCGTTATATTCGCGGTTGTTAAACTTTTTCTATTGCAGACCGCAATCATTTTAATTTTGTACTGATTATGCGCTGATCTTTCTTGTGCATGAACCAGACGTTGGCCAACCCCGTTCAGGGTGCGGGCGGGGGGCTTGCGGCTGGCACGTTGCAGGTTTGTGCAGCCTCTACACGCGGCTGCAACAGCAAGGCAACGAGGCCGCTCCACCCGGTCTGATGCGATGCGCCGACGCCACGGCCGGTGTCTCCATGATAATATTCGTGGAACAGAACCAGGTCCTGTGAATCTGGATCATCCTGCAGCGCGGGATAGGCGGCCATGACCGGGCGTTTGCCATCCGTGCCCTTCAGTGACAGGCCGGCGAGCCGTTCCGCCAGGGCCTGCGCGACAATGCGCAGCGGAACCTGGTTGCCGGAACCCGTGGGGTACTCGACCTTGAGCCCGTCGCCGTAGAAGCGCTGGTACTCAAAAAGCGCCTCGACCAGCAGATAGTTGATGGGCATCCATACCGGGCCGCGCCAGTTCGAATTGCCGCCGAACAACCGTGAATCGGATTCACCAGGCAGGTAGTGAATGCCGAATGATTCCCCGTTGTGGCGGAAGATGTAAGGGTTCGCATCATGATATCTGGACACCGCCCGTATGCCGTGATCGGAAAGAAACTCCTCGGGATCGAGCATGCGGTTCAACAGACATCTCGTGCGGTGGGTACGCAGCAATGAGAGCAGGCGGCGTT
Source organism: Acetobacteraceae bacterium (assembly GCA_035532755.1). Taxonomy (GTDB): domain Bacteria; phylum Pseudomonadota; class Alphaproteobacteria; order Acetobacterales; family Acetobacteraceae; genus DATKQI01. Next base: position 26,612 of record DATKQI010000119.1, on the reverse strand, counting down.
CACCATGCCCAGGATCGTTCCAATGGGAGATCAGGCTTGCGAGGTCCGGTCTGTGTTCCAGGAACCAGTCCAGCCGTTCGGCGAATTCCGGCAAGCCGTCCAGCATCTCGGGTTCCAGGACATGCACGGCAAACAGCGGGATCAGTCCGACGAGCGAGCGCACACGCAGCGGCACGGTCTGTCCGTCCGGCAGGCTCAGCATGTCGTAGAAGAACGCGTCCTGATCGTCCCACAAACCCTTGCCGCTGCCGGCCTGGCTCATGGCTTCAGTGATGTAGAGGAAGTGTTCAAAGAACTTCACCGCGATGTCCTGATAGGATTTTTCCTCCATCGCCAACTCCAGGGATATCCGCATCATGTCGAGCGCGAAGCCGGCCATCCAGGCGGTGCCATCGGCCTGGGAGAGGCTGCCGCCGGTCGGCAGCGGGGCTGAGCGGTCGAATATCTCGATATTGTCCAGACCAAGGAAGCCGCCCTGGAAGATATTCCGGTTCTGCTCGTCCTTGCGGTTGACCCACCAGCCGAAATTCAGCAACAGCTTGTGGAGCACGCGGCGGAGAAAATCATGGTCCCCACGCCCCATCAGGACCTTGTCCATCTGATAGATGCGCCACGCGGCCCAGGCATGAACCGGCGGGTTTACATCTCCGAATGCCCATTCGTACGCGGGCTTCTGGCCGTTGGGGTGCATGTACCGGTCACGGAGCAGCAGCAGAATCTGGGACTTCGCGAAATCCGGATCGATCAGCGCGAACGTGACGGCGTGGAAGGCGAGATCCCACGATGCGTACCACGGATATTCCCATTTGTCCGGCATCGAGACGATGTCGGCATTGTTCAGGTGCTGCCAATCGACATCCCGCCCCTGGCGACGCGCCGGCGGCGGTGGCGGCTGGGTCGGGTCACCTTCAAGCCAGCGGCGGACGTCGAAGCAATAAAACTGTTTGGACCAAAGCATGCCCGCCAGTGCTTGGCGTTGCACCAGCCGCGCATCCGCATTCGGCATATCCTTCTGCAGCACGGCGTAGAACGCATCCGCTTCCGCGAGGCGCTCGGCCATGATCGCATCGAACTGGCTGAACGGCGATCCCGCCGCACCTTCCGGACGCAGCCGGAGGCGCAGGGTGGCACGACCCTTCGCCGGAAGATCGAGGCGCATATGGGCTGCGCATCTTGTGCCTTTGTCCCGTCGGATTGCCTCTTCCTTACCCGAGACGATGTAATCGTTGATTCCATCCTTGAAGGGGCCGGCAGCTTCCACTCCGAACAGCCGGCTCGCGTTTGTCTCGTTCTCGCAAAACAGCCATTCAACGGGCTGATCGGCCGCCAGGCGCGATGGCGGCATGGTGGGGTGCTGCGCCTCAACTCCGCCGCCTTCCAGCCGCAGGCTTGGCCGCGTGGCCCCTTCGGTCCAGGACCAGATATTGCGCGCCCAAAGCTGGGGCAGAACATGAAGCATCGCCGGTTCGTCCGCCCGGTTGCGCACGGTGATGCACATCAGGATGTCATCCGCCGCGGCCTTCGCATACTCGATGGTCACATCGAAATATCTGTTGGCTTCGAACACGCCGGTGTCGAGAATCTCGAATTCCGGCTGGTTCTGGTCGCGACGGCCGTTTTCTTCCCGCAGATGATCGTAGGGGAACGCCGCATGGGGGTATTTGTACAGCATGCGCATGTAGGAATGGGTCGGCGTGCCATCGAGATAGAAATACAGCTCCTTCACGTCCTCGCCGTGGTTGCCCTCCGCGTTGTTGAGGCCAAACAGGCGCTCCTTCAGGATCGGGTCCTTGCCGTTCCATAACGCAAGTCCCATGCACCAGTTGAGCTGGTCGTCGCCGAAACCGGCAATGCCGTCTTCCCCCCAGCGATAGGCGCGGCTGCGTGCGTGATCGTGCGGGAAGTAATCCCAGGCCGTTCCGCCTTCGCTATAATCCTCCCGCACCGTGCCCCACTGCCGCTCACTGAGATATGGTCCCCATTGCCGCCAGCCGGAACTGTCCGCTTGTGCCAGGCGACGTCCTTCCGCGGTATCGAACAGGCCGCCGGGCGGGGGAGGGGATTGGGTCATCGCGAATGATCCTGGGGTGACGAAGGTGGATCGAGCATCCGGCATATCCGGATCAGTTCGCCCAGCGACCACGCCTGGAACGGGCAGCCGCGGGGCGTATGCGGCGCATCGCCATCGGCGATTTCCGATATATGGCCGATCCCGGCGTTCTCCAGATGGGCAAGCAGCGGAGCGAGGAACCGCTGCTTCGCCTCGGCCCGCGCATCAGGTGTGTCATCCCGCACGCGCAGCCAGGCCTCCACGAACGGGCCTAGCAGCCACGGCCACGCGGTGCCCTGGTGGTAGGCGCGATCCCGCTCGGCAGGGCCGCCCCGGTAATGCGGCTCATAGGCGGGATCCGATGGCGCGAGGGTGCGCAACCCCATCGGCGTGAGGAGATGAGCCTCTACCTGATCAACGATCGCCCGGGCGGCAGCGCCATCCATGATCGGGAATGGCAGGCCGCCCACAGCGAAGATCTGGTTCGGGCGGATCGTTGCATCAGTTCGGCCGGAGACATGGTCGGCGTCCACCACATCATGCAGACCACCCCCCGGTGAAACCGGAAACCGCGCGGCGAAGGCACGGCGGGCCTGAGCCTCCAGGGATGACCATCGCGGTGCCCAGATCTGGCCGATCCGCAATGCGTTGATCCACAGGGCCTGCACCTCCACCGGCTTGCCGATGCGGGGGGTGACCACGCGGCCAGCCGATATCGCGTCCATCCAGGTCAACTGCATGCCGGGCACACCGGCCCGGAGCAGCCCGTCGATATCGGCGGCAATGCCGAAGCGCGTGCCGGACGCATACCCCTCAAGGATGGCTTGCACCGCCGCACCCAGAACATGCCGCGTCGCCGGATCGTCCGGCGCCGTGCCCAGGTAGTCATGCACGGCCACGATGTACCACAGCGAGGCATCGACCGAATTGAATTCCGGTGCGCCGCCGTCATCGGGAAAGCGGTTCGGGAGCATGCCTTCGCTGACCGTTCCCGCCCACTCCAGCAGGATCGCCTTTGCCGCCCGCAGCCGCCCGGTGCCCAGGGCCAGCCCGCGCATGGCGATGAAGCTGTCACGGCCCCAATCGGTGAACCAGGGGAAGCCCGCGATAATGGTGCGACCCGGACCGCGATCCACGATGTAGCTGCTGGCGGAAACCGCATGAGGCGGGCCGGCGATGGTCCGCCGGGCTCGCTCGATGGCAGACAGGCTTTCTGCATACGCCGCAGGGCGAACGCCAAGCCCGTCGCCAGCTCGGAGTACCATGACAGCGTCACCAGCGCCGAGCGGGAAGGAGAACACGCCCGGTGCAGCCAGATCCTCGATCGCGTCGAGCCCTCGGTTCTGTTCCTCCGTGTAGAGGAAGTTCCGATACCATTCCGGGGCGGCTTCATAGGTGCCGTTGGTCAGCGCGCTGATCGCGGGCAGCCCTGGATAGGGCCGCCAGGACACGTTGCCACCCGTCACACTGCCGCGGAAATCGAACTGCGCATTCTCCCGGTGCAGTGCATGGTAACCGCGGCCTGACAGGAGCGGGCGAACGGACAGGCGCCAGGGTTGCGTGCTGCCGGCGCAGCGCCAGCGCAGCACCGCCTCCCCGGAATCCGCGGCGACGAACAGGGAATGCTCCATCATGCCACCGTCCGGCAGCCGGAATGTCCAGCACGGCCACGGATCGGCGGTGAAGCGAACCATGTGTTGCCGTGCATCAGGGAAGATCACATCCGGTGCATAACGCTGGCTGGTCAGCGGCACATGGCCGCCAGGCCCGTCCAGCCATGCTTCGACGCCGTTCACCAGCACCATCCGCCCTGTCGGCGGCCGCACCGCCGATAACAGCAGCGCGTGGTAGCGGCGGGTGCGAAGGCCGCAGGCGGTGCCGGAGGCGAAGCCACCCATCCCATCCGCTTCCAGCCATTCCACCTCGCAGGTGGTGCCGGGCTGGTCGAACAGGGTGCTGGCGGCCACTGCTACGTCAGCTGGACCATGGCCATCGTGCAAGGTTCCATTCCTCGTGCGGCCGGATAGATGTGCGCCATCCGGGACACGCTACAGATAGCCTACGCCGGCCTCGCGCGCGAATCGCCCGGGATCGCCTTCCCACACGATGCGCGCGTGCTCCAGCACATAGACCCTGTCGGCATGCGGCAGCGCGAACGTCACATTCTGCTCGCCCAGCAGCACGGTGATCGGCGTGGTGTTGCGCAGCAGTTCGAGTGCCTTCGAAATCTGCTCCAGGATCACCGGCGCAAGTCCCAGCGTTGGCTCATCCAGGATCAGCAGTTTCGGCTGCATCATCAATGCCCGCGCGATGGCCAGCATCTGCTGCTCTCCGCCCGACAACGTTCGTGCCGTCTGCCCTTGGCGGTCCTTCAGGATCGGAAACAGGTTGAGCAGCCAATCGAGCTGCCGTGCGCTCGCGGCCGCCTCCTGATGCTGCCCGCCGAGATCGAGATTCTCGCGCACCGTCATCTCGCCGAACAGCTCGCGCGATTCCGGGCATTGCACGATGCCGGTGCGGGCAATGGCGCCGGCCGTGCGCCCGGCAAGCGACGCGCCAGCCCAGCCGATGCGTCCGGCGTAGGGCACCAGGCCGGAGATGGCATTGAACAGCGTGGTTTTACCGGCGCCATTCAGGCCCACTACCGATACGAATTCGCCCTCATGCACCTGCAGCGACACGTTCTCCAGCGCCTGCGCCTTGCCGTAGAGCACGCTGACACCCCGGACATCCAGCAACGGCGTGCCGGTTTTCGCGCTCGCCGCCGGCCGCTGCGCGATCTCGATACTTCCGCCCAGATAGACCCGCCGCACCGTTTCATTCCGCATCACATCCTCGGCGGATCCTTCCGCGATGCGCTCGCCCAGATACATCGCCAGCACCCGATCAACGAGCGCGGCAACGCTTTTCACGTTGTGATCGACCAGCAGCACGGCGCGGCCCTCGGCCCGGAAGGCCTCGATCAGGGCGGAGAAGCTGTGCACCTCGGCGGTCGTCAGCCCGGCAAACGGTTCGTCAACCAGCACCACCTTCGGATCGCGCGCGATGGCCTTCGCCAGCTCCAGGCGCCGCAGATCGGCGAACGGCAGCGTGGAAGGGCGTCGGTGCAGCACGCCGGCAAGTCCCACGCGCTCGGCAATCGCGATGGCCTTCTCCGTCACCGTGTGATCGGCGATGAGCCGCAGCAACGAATCCGGCAACAACCCCAGTGTGATATTCTCCAGCACGGTCTGCCTGTGCAGCGGGCGGGAGTGCTGGAACACGATGCCCACACCCGCGCGCGCGATCCGGTGCGTGGGCCACCCGGCGACGTTCGTTCCCTCCACATGCACGGCACCGGCATTCGGCCGTTCGATGCCCATGATCAGCTTCATCGCGGTGGACTTGCCGGATCCATTCGGCCCGATCAGGCCGAGTATTTCACCGGGCGCGATCGAGAAACTCAGGTCCTTCACGGCAACCAGGCCGCCGAAACGCTTGGTGATGCCATTGACCGCCAGAAGCGGTGGCCGCGCGCTCATCGCTCGCTCCCGTGCAGCGCATAGCCCATCAGCCCGTTCGGGAAGAACAGGATCGCAAGCAGCGCGATGCCGGAGACGACGAAAGTGCTGAGCTGCCCCAGCGGGCGAAGCACCTCGGCCGCACCCAACAAGAAGACCGCGCCGATGACCGCGCCAAGGATGGTCCGTCGCCCGCCCAGCACGGCGGCAATGATGACCTGCACGCCGACCGCGATATCGACGACAGACCCGACAGATGCTGTGCCGAGGTAGAACACCAGCATGGCCCCGGCGAGGCCCGAGAACAGGGCGCTGACGCAGAACGCCGCAAGCTTGTGCTTGGTCACATTGAACCCAAGCGCCGCCGCTTCGATCGAATCCTGTCCGCTGGCCTGGAGGATCAGCCCGGCCGGCGAGCGCGACAGCCCATATAGCAGCGCTCCACTCACCGCCATGAAGCCCAGGGCATATTCGTAATTCGGCCCGGCGTCGATCGACAGGACGCTCGGAATGGTCAATCCGATCTCGCCGCCTGTGGCGCCGGCGAAGACCACGATCAACTGCTGCAGCAAAAGCACGGCATTCAGCGTCACCAGTCCGAAATACGGCCCGTGCAGCTTCAGGGCCGGCAACGCCAGCAGCACACCGCCCGCCAGTGCCACCACCCCACCGGCGATCACGCAAGGCACGATCGGCCAGTTCAGGAAACTGTTCAGCATGCCCGCGGCATAGGCGCCGAGACCGGTCAGAAAGGTCGGGCCGAAATTCACCTCCCCGGCAAAGCCGAACAGCAGGTCCCAGGACATCGCGAATACGCCGAAATAATAGGCCAGCGTGAGCACACCGAGAATGTAGGAAGAAACCCATAGCGGCAGGGTTGCCGCCACTGCCACCGTGGCGAGCGCGACCAGACCGACGCGGGTAGCACGCGCCGCCATCTCAGCGCCGCCCCAGCAGGCCCTGTGGCCGCAGATAGAGCACCAGAACAAGCAGCAGCAGCCCCGGCATCGAACGGATGGTGGGGGAGATGAGGTAGGCCGTCATCGTTTCCAGATATCCCACGACATAGGCCGCGATGAGCGAACCGGACACGCTGCCGAGCCCACCGAGCACGACGATGGAAAATGCGCTGGCCGTCAACTGCCCGATATTGTCGGAACTCGCGCCCAGGAATGTCGCGAGCAGAACGCCGGCAATTCCCGCCAATGTTCCATAGATCGCCCAGACCAGGAGGTAGATTCGCGAAAGCTCGAATCCCAGGAGCGTCAGCCCGCGCGGGTTGATCGATGCTGCCAGCAGCGCCTTGCCCGTGCGGGTACGGTTCACCAGCAGCCACAGCAGCCCGATCACCGCCCACGACACCGCCGCGACGACGATCTCGTTCACCGGTGTGCGGACGCCGACAAGGTTGACGACCCCCGGCGCAAGCGGGCGCACGGAGATCGGATTGGTGGTGAATGCATAGGCCAACAGAACCTGGATCATGATCCCCCACAGCAGCGTGCCGGTGAGGACGAAAATCTCTTTCTCCTCAGCCGCGATCGCGCGGGAACGCTGGATGGGGCGGACGATCAGCAGGTAGGTCGCGAATGCCGTGATCATTCCGGCCGCCATCCCGGCGACCAGGCCACCATAAGTGCCGATATGCAGGCTGCCGGCCGTGTACCAGGCGATCATCGCCGCCACCACCATGATGGCGCCGTGGGACAGGTTGAGCACGCCGGATACACCGAAGATCAGGGTGAACCCGACAGCACCCAGCGCATAGAGGGCACTGATGGCAAAGCCGTCGACCAGTATTTGAAGCGCCTGCATCCTCGCCCTCCGCCGACGGTCAAGCCACCGCCACGCCAGTCACGCCTGTTTGTCGGAAAAGCCGGTGCGGGCAGAACCCGCACCGGATCGGTTCAAAGAACCTCGTGGGCTCGTCTAGTTGGCGCTGGCCTGTTTTGCCTTCACGAAAGACGGGAAGGTGATCTTGGTTGTGGCGAACTGCTTCGGCCACACGGCCTTCTGGGACCCGTTTTCCCACTCCATCATGATCTCATCCACGTAATTCCAGCCGAATTTCATGGCGTGGGTGAATTTGTCCTTCCGCCCATAGAACTGCACGCGGCCGATGGTCCCGACATAGTTGGTCTTTTCCATCGCCGCCACCAGCTTGTCGGGGTTGGTGGACCCGCCATCCGCCTTGATCGCATTGGCGATGATATGCACCGCATCGTCGGTGGAATAGGCGCAGTATGGCGGTGTCGCGCCGAATTCCTTCACATACGCGTTCAGGAACGGCTGCGTCTTCGGCGTGATGGCGGTTCCGGGCACGGCCGCGTTCTGCGCCACAACGCCCAGCGCCGCGCCGTTCGTGTCCTTCCAGAAATTGCTGGTGGTCGCCTGCGAGCTCACCCCGAACATCGGGATCGGCACCTGCTGCGCCGCCCATTGCACCGTCGGCTGCACACCGACATGGCTGATGCCGGTGATGATCACGTCCGGGTGCTTGCTCTCGATCCGGTTGAAGATCGGCGTGAAATCGGTCGTGTCAGGCGAGAAGCGGATATGGTCCACAACCTTCAGCCCGGCTTTCGGCAGGCAGGCGAGGTAGCCAGCGTCGAGCGGCGTGGTCCAGGCCGCATCCTCACTCATGACAACGGCCGTCTTCATGCCGAAACCCTTCACCAGCAGGTCGTGCGCCGCGTCGCACACGCCCTGGGCAAGAAAGGCGGAGGTCAGCCATTCATGGAAGGTGTACTTGTTGCGGGCGTAGTTGTCGTGCACCGCCTTGGAGATATCGTTGCTGGCCGCGCCCGGGGTGATGTACGGCATGTGCAGCCGCGCCGCCCAGGGTTCCAGAGCCAGCGCCACCTCGCTGATGAAGCTTCCGATCACCGCCACCACATGGTCCTGCTTGGCGGCCCGCTGAAAGGCGCGCACCGCGTCGGTGGAGGAGACATGGTCATCATAGGTGATGATCTGGATCTTGCGTCCGTTCACCCCGCCTTTGGCGTTGATCTCGGCCGCCGCCATCTTCGCGGCATTCGCGATGCCTGCTCCCGGCAATGTCGAAACCTCCGCGATCACCCCGATCTTGATCGGGGCCGCGGCATGCGCCAGCCCTGGAAGAAGCATCGCCGCGCCCAGCGCCAACCCGCTTGCGACATGCCTGGCGCGCCGGCGCACACGATTCCCCACGGATTCCATCCTGAACTCCCCCTTTTGTTCACTCATCACCCACCCGCGGCCGGCACATTGCTGCACCGGCCGGGAGGCAGGTTTTCATTGGGCGGGGAGTTTGCGCGAAACACGCGGAATTTCAACCACACTTCTTCGTCTACGGGGAAGTTTTCGTGCCAGGGCCCGGCTGGCGCCATCAGTTCCCGGGCGTCGGCACGGGTGCGGGGGAATGTGCGGCCATCCGCCGGCGCGGTTTCCGCTGCAATGCAAGATAGACCACCGGAGTCGTATACAGCGTGAGCATCTGCGAGACGATGAGCCCGCCGACCACGGCGATGCCGAGCGGGCGGCGCAGCTCGGCGCCCACGCCGAACGAAAGCGCGAGCGGCATCGCCCCCAGTATCGCGGCCAGGGTGGTCATCATGATCGGGCGATAGCGCGCGAGGCAGGCGGCGCGGATCGCCTCCAGCGGCGTCATGCCGCCCTTCCGCTCCGCCTCCAGCGCGAAATCCACCATCATGATCGCGTTCTTCTTCACGATGCCCATCAGCAGGAAGATGCCGATAATGGCGATGACCGACAGGGATGTGCCGGTGATCAGCAGCGCCAGCAACGCGCCGATCCCGGCCGAGGGCAGGGTGGACAGGATGGTCAGCGGCTGGGTGAGGCTTTCATACAGCACGCCCAGAACAATGTAGATCGACAGCAGCGCGGCCAGGATCAGCATCGGCTCCGAAGACAGGGACTGCATGAAATACTTGGCGTTGCCGCCGAATTCCGTGCGCACCGTTGGCGGCAGGCCAATCTGCGCGGCCACCCGATCCACAAGGCCGGTGGCCTGGCCGAGAGCCACGCCGGGCTTCACGTTGAAACTGATCGTCGTGGTCGGAACCCCACCCTGGTGGCGCACGGTCAGGGCCGCGGTCGAGAACACCACATGCGCGAGGCTGCCGAGCGGCACCTGCGTACCCGTGGTACTCGGCACGAAGATGTGGTCCAGCATCGAAGGATCGGTCTGAAGCCGGGGGGCTGCTTCCAGAACCACCTGGTATTGGTTGCGCTGCGTATAGATCGTCGAGATCTGGCGCTGGGCGAAGGCATTGTTCAGCGCGGCATCGACGGCGCTCACCTGCACATGAAGACGAGCTGCCGCGGTGCGGTCGATCATCACTTTCGCCTCCGGCCCTGCCCGATCCTCGTCGGATGACACGTCGGCGATCTCGGGTGCCTTGCGCAGCGCCACTTCCAGCTTCTGCGCCCAGGTGCGCAGCTCGGACAGGTTCTGGTCGATCACCTCGAACTGGTACTGCCCGCCGGTGGATCGCCCGCCGGCGAACAGATCCTGCGCGGAATGCATGAAGACCTGGATGCCGGCGATGTTCGCGAGCTTCTTGCGCAATCGCGCAATCACCTGCTCGGAGGAGATCTTCCGCTGCGCCAGTGGCTTCAGGCCGATATACAGCGTGCCGCGGTTGAGCGAGGAGAACCCGCCGGCAACCCCGATGCGCGAGCCGATGGTGGCGATCGCGGGGTCTTTCAGCAGGATGTTCACCACCTTTTCCTGCAAGACCTTCATCGCCGCGAACGAAACATCCGGTGCGGCGATGGTCTGGCCCTGGATCAGCCCGGTATCCTCCAGCGGCAGGAATCCCTTGGGCACGATGCCGTACAGCTTGATGGTCACGATCACGGTGGCGAACGTCACTGCAAGCATCAGCTTCCGGTGCCGCAGCACCCAGTCCAGCGTGCGTTCGTAGAAGCGCAGGTTCGCCTGGAATACAGTGTCGATCAGCCGATCCATCCGCATCCAGAATCCCGGCGTTCGTCCTGGCGTTGCCACGGCCGGATGGGGCTGCATCGGGTGCATGAACCACGCGCAGATCATCGGGGTCAGCGTGAGGGATACGGCGGCCGATACCGCGATCGCGATCGTCAGCGTCATCGCGAATTCGTGGAACAGGCTGCCCAGCAACCCGGGCATGAAGGTCAGCGGCGTGAACACGGCCACCAGCGAAAGGCTGATCGAAACCACGGTGAACCCGATCTGCCGCGCGCCGATCAGCGCGGCCTGCATCGGCGGAGTTCCGCGTTCCAGATGGCTGAAGATGTTCTCGATCATCACGATCGCATCGTCCACCACGAACCCGACCGAGATGGTGATCGCCATGAGCGAGAAATTGTCGATCGAGTAGCCCAGCAGCCACATCGCCGCCAGCGTCCCCGCGATCGACAGCGGCACCGTTGCACCCGCCGCCACCGTCGGCACCAGCCGGCGCATGAACACCAGCACCACCATCAGAACCAATGCCACGGTGATCAGCAGCGTGTACTGCACATCCGTCACGCTCGCACGGATCGTCTGGGTGCGGTCGGACAGTATCGTCAGCTTGATGCCCGGCGGCATCCATTTCATGATCTGCGGCAGCAGTTGCCGAACCCTGTCCACGGTCGCGATCACGTTGGCGCCGGGCTGCTTCGTGATCGTCAGCAGGATGGCGGGGGTCTTGCCGTCCCACGCGGCCAGCCGCTTGTTGGCAAGGCTGTTCACGACATTCGCGACATCGGAGAGTTTCAGCACCGCGCCGTTGGATGTTTTCAACACCAGATTGCGATACTGCACGGCGTGGGCGATCTGCCCGTTCACGCTGATCGTCTCGGCCTGCCGGGGGCCTTCAAAGCTCCCGGTCGGCTCTGTCACGTTCGCGGCTCGGATCGCGGTATAGACATCCTGTGCAGACAGCCTCGCGGCCACCAGCGCGGCGGGGTTCAGTTGCACCCGCACTGCCGGCTTTTCCGCCCCGTTCTCGCCAACCTGCGCCACCCCGCTCACCTGCGAAAGCCGCTGCACCAGGATCGTGTCCACCGCATCGTAAACCTGGGCGCTGGACAGCGTGTCAGATGTCAGCGCAAGCGTCATGATCGGCGCTTCGGCCGGGTTGAATTCGCGATAGTGCGGCGCCACCGGCAGGTTCGCCGGCAGGTCCGGTGCTGCCGCGTTGATCGCCGCCTGCACATCGCGCGCGGCGGCATCCACGTTCCGCCCCACATCGAACAGCACCACGATGGTGGTCGAGCCGGTGGCGTTCACCGATGTCAGCTCGGTCACGCCGGAAATCTCACCCAGCCGCCGCTCCAGCGGGGCGGCAATGGAATTGGCCATCGTTGCCGGGTCTGCCCCCGGCTGGGCCGCGAACACGACGATCACGGGGATCGGCACGCTGGGAAGTGGCGCCACCGGCAGGAACCGATAGGCAACCGCGCCGGCAAGCAGGATGCCGAACGCGAGCAGGAACGTTCCGATCGGCCGCAGGATGAACGGGGTGGAAAATCCCACCTTCTACTCCGCCGGGCTTGCAGCCGCCGCAGAAGCGGGGCCGGTGAAGCGCAGCCGCACCCGCTCCATCGCCAGATAGATCACCGGCGTGGTGTACAGCGTCAGCAACTGGCTCAGCAGCAGCCCGCCGATGATAGTCACCCCCAGCGGCCAGCGCAGCTCAGACCCCGCGCCGTTCTCCAGCACCAGCGGCACCGCGCCGAGCAGGGCGGCCATGGTGGTCATCATGATCGGCCGGAACCGCAGCAGGCACGCCTCCTCGATCGCGGCCTCCGGCGAGAGCCCGCGCGTTCGCTCGGCGTCGATCGCGAAGTCTATCATCATGATCGCGTTCTTTTTTACGATGCCCATCAGCAGCACCACCCCCACCAGTGCCACTACGGAGAGGTCGGTGCCGACGATCATCAGCGCGAGCAGCGCTCCGATGCCGGCGGAGGGCAGGGTGGAAAGGATGGTGATAGGGTGGATCACGCTTTCGTACAGCACGCCCAGCACGATGTAGATCACCACCACCGCGGCCCCGATCAGCCACGGCTCGGCGGCCAGCGAGCGTTGGAATTCGGCGGCGTCGCCCGAATAGCTGCCGGCGATCGTTCCCGGCGTTCCCAGGCTCTGCTCGGCCCCGGCGATGGCCGAGACCGCCCCGCCGAGCGAGGCGCCGGGGGCGAGGTTGAAGCTCAGCGTGACGGAGGGGAACTGGTCCTCATGCGTGATCGAAAGCGGGGCGGTGGTGCGCTTGAAGGTGGCGATCGCCGACAGCGGCACCTGGCCCACGGTCGAAGTCGTCACCGTCGTGGTGCTCGGCGTGGTGCTCTGGCCGTTCGCGCCGGTGCTGCTCTTGGTCCCCGGCACGCGCAACTGGTCGAGCGACGCGGGATTGGCCTGCCACGACGGATCGGCCTCCAGCACCACGCGGTACTGGTTGCTCTGTCCGAAAATGGTCGAGATCTGCCGCTGCCCGAACGAATCGTACAGCACGTCCTCGACCGACTGCATCGTCACCCCGAGCCGCATCGCCGCCGCGCGATCGACGGTCACGGCGATGGTCAACCCGTTGTTCTGCTGGTCGCTCGCCACATCGCGCAGTTGCGGCAGGGCCTGCATCCGGGCCAGCAGCTTCGGCGCCCAGCTTTGAAGCTCCGCGGCACTCGTGTCGGTCAGCGTGTACTGGTACTGGGTCCGGCTGATGCGCGTGCCCAACTGGATATCCTGCACCGGCTGCAGGAACACCGACAGGCCGGCCACCCCGTCCAGCGCCTTCTGCAGCCGCGCGATCACGGCGGTGACGCCCGGCCGGCTGCCGATCGGCTTCAGCGAGATGTCGAGCTGCCCCGTATTCGGCGTCGCGTTCACCGTGCCGGCCCCGACGACCGAGACCACGCCCGCCACCGCGGGGTCCTTCATCACGATCTTCGCCGCCGTGTTCTGCAGGCGGATCATCGCCGGGATGGATGCCGTCTGTCCGGCCTGGGTCACCGCGACGATCGATCCGGTGTCCTGAAGCGGCAGAAAACCCTTGGGCACGACGACGTAAAGCAGGATCGTGCCCACCAGCGTGATGCCGGCGATCAGCAGCAGCAGCCCCTGGCGCGCCAGCGCCCATCCCAGGCTGCGGCGATAGGCGGCGTGCAGCCGGTCGAACCCCGCCTCGGCCACGCGGGCGATACGCCCGGGCTTCTCCTGGTCGATCGGCCGCAACAACCGCCCGCACATCATCGGCGTCAGCGTGAGCGACACCACCGCCGAGACCACGACGGCGACCGAGAGCGTGACGGCAAATTCGTTGAACAGCCGCCCCACCACGCCGGTCATGAACAGCAGCGGAATGAACACCGCGATCAGGGACACGGTCAGAGAGACGATGGTGAACCCGATCTGCTTCGACCCCCGATAAGCGGCTTCCAGCGGCGGCACGCCCTGTTCGATGAACCGCACCACGTTCTCGATCATCACGATGGCATCATCGACCACGAAGCCGCTCGCGACGGTCAGTGCCATCAGCGAAAGGTTGTCGAGCCCGAAGCCGGCCAGATCCATCACCCCGAACGTGCCGATCAGGGACAGCGGCAGCGCGACGCCGGGGATGATCGTCGCCCGCACCGAGCGGAGGAACAGGAAGATCACCAGCACCACCAGGATCACGCTCAGGATCAGCGTGGTCTGAACGTCGATCACCGAGGCGCGGATGGTCCCCGTGCGGTTCGCCGCGATCTGCACCTTGATCCCGGCGGGCAGCGCCTTCTGCAATTGCGGCAGGGCCGCCTGGATGGCGTCCACCGTCTGCACGATGTTCGCCCCCGGCTGGCGCTGAATGTCCAGCACCACGGCCGGCTTGCCCTGGAACCAGGCGCCCGTGCGATCGTTCTCCAGCCCGCTCACCACGCTGCCCACGTCCGACAGCCGCACCGGCGCGCCGTTGCGATAGGCGATGATCAGGTTCCGGTATGCCGCCGCGTCCGGCAGCTGGTCGTTCGCGGCCAGCGAGAACGCCTGCTGTGCGCCGTCGAACCCGCCCTTCGCGCCGTTCTGGTTGGCGTTCGAAACCGCGGTGCGCACATCCTCCATCGACAGTCCGAAGGAGGCGAGCCGCGCGGGATCGACGCGGATGCGCACCGCCCGCTTCATGCCGCCCAGCACGCTCACCTTGCCGACGCCGCTGATCTGGCTGAGCTTGGGTTGCAGCAGCGTATCCGCATCGTCTGCCACCTGCGCGATCGGAATGGTGGTGGACGACAGCGCGAGCGTCAGGATCGGCGCATCCGCCGGGTTCACCTTCGCATACACCGGCGGGTAGGGCAGATTGGCCGGCAGCGAACCGGCAGATGCGTTGATCGCCGCCTGCACGTCCTGGGAGGCGGAATCGATGTTCCGGTTCAGGCTGAACCGCAGGATGATCTGGCTCACGCCCTGGGAGCTGGTGGAACTCATCGCCCCCAACCCCTGGATCTGGCCGAACTGCCGCTCAAGCGGGGCGGTGACGAGGTTCGCCACCGTCTGCGGATCGGCCCCTGGGAGCTGCGTTGTCACCTGGATGGTCGGGAAGTCCACCTCGGGCAGCGAGGAGACCGGCAGGGCGCGGTATCCCAGCACCCCGGCCAGCAGCACCGCGATGGCCAGCAGCGCGGTCGCGATCGGCCGGGCGATGAACGGCGCCGAGATGTTCACGTCGCGCCGCCGGCTCCGCCCTGCCGCGCGGGAACGCCCGCGTCCTGTGCGCTCGCCGCCGGGGCCGGAACGGGCAGGGCCGGCACGCTGACGCCGCCGGCGAGGATCTTGATGCGGGATTTGTCGTTCAGCCGCGCGGCCCCGTTCACCACCACCTGCTCGCCGGGCTTCAACCCGCTGGAGATCACGGCGACCTGCTCATCCTGATGGCTCACCGTCACGATGCGCCGGCTGACCGTGTTCCCGGGCGCGACGACGTACACATAGTCCCCATCCGGCCCCTGCTGCACCGCCACCGGCGGCACCACGATGGCGTTGTCCTGGGTGCGTGCCAGCAGCTTCACGGTCACGAACGCGCCCGGCCACAGATGCGATTGCGGATTGGGGAACATCGCCTTCAGCTTGATCGTGCCGGTGGTGGGATCGACCTGATTGTCCAGCACCGTCAGCGTCCCCTGGTCGGGTGTCGCGGTCCCTGTCGCCCCCTGAAGGCTTGCCAGCGCTTCCGGCGATCCGGCCGTGAGCGCGGCCTGCACCTGCGGCAGATCCTGCTGCGGCAGGGTGAAGATCACCGCGATCGGGTGCAGCGTGGCGATCACCACCAGGCCGTTGGCATCGGTCGTGTGCACGATATTGCCCACATCCACCTGCCGCAGCCCGGTGCGCCCGTCGATCGGCGCCTTGATGGTGGTGTAGCTCAGCTGCGTCTGCGCGGATTCCACAGATGCCTGGTCCTGCTTCACCAGCGCCTTGTCCTGCGCCACCACCGCCCGCTGCGTGTCGGCCTGCTGCGCGGAGCTGTAGGCGGTCTTCGCGAGCTTCACATAGCGCACCAGATCAAGCTCGGCGTTGGCAAGCAGCGCCTTGTCCTGCGCCAGCTTCCCGTTCGCCTGATCGAGGGTTGCCTGGTACGGCCGGGGGTCGATCCGCGCCAGCACGGTGCCCGCCGTCACGTCCTGCCCCTCCTTGAAGTTCACCGAGGTCAGCGGCCCGTCGATCATCGGGCGCACGGTCACGGTCTGGGAAGCCTGCACCGTGCCCAGCGCGGTCAGGTAGATCGGCACGTTGCGGCTGACGACGCCGGTCACCTGTACCGGAATCGGCGGTGTCGCCGCCGCGGCCTTGGCCGGCGCCTTGTTCCCGGCCGACACGTGATAGGCCGCAACGGCCAGGGCGATGACGGCGATCGCGATCAGAACGGCGCGGCGCATGGCGGGGCGGCTCCGGGAAGGGGGGGCGGGCATGGTGCTACCTGCTTGCCGGCAATGCCGCGAGGGTCGGCGGCAGCGTGGTTGCGGTTGCCGGCACCGGCTGGGTCCAGCCGCCGCCCAGCGCCTTGAACAGGGCCACCAGCGCCTGGAACCGGGCCAGCCGGATCTGCGACAGCGTGGTCTCGTCGCTCAGCAGCGTCTGCTCGGCGGTCAGCACCGTCGTCACATCCACCGTGCCGGCATCAAGCTGCGCTCGCGCAACTGTCGCCGCCAGTTGCGCCTGCGTCACCGCCTGGCGCTGCAATGCCTCCTGTTCGGTCGTGTAGCGCAGTTGCGTCAGCGCCGTTTCCACATCGCTCAGCGCCTGCACCACGCTCTTCTCGTAATCGGCCAGCAGCTCCCTGTAGCGGCCCTTGGCCTCGGCCACCGTGCCTTCCAGCTTGCCGTTGTCGAAGATCACCTGCGTCACGCTCGCCGCGAGCGATGCCACCTCCGCGCCCGGATTGATCAGCATGTTCAAGGCGTTGCTCTGCAACCCGCCCGAGCCTGTCAGCGTGAGGTCGGGGTACAGCGCCGCCCGGTCGGATCGCAGGGTGGCGTTCTCCGCCACCAGATTCGCCTCCGCCTCCGCCACGTCCGGCCGCCGCATCAGCAGGGTGGCCGGCAGCCCGGGCGCCACCCGCGGCATCGGCAGGCGGGTCAGGGAACCAACGGGAATATGGATGCTCTCCGGCGGCCGGCCCACCAGGATGCCAAGCGCGATCGTCTCCTGCTTCAGCAAGGACGTCAGGTTCGGAATCGTGGCCTGCTCCGCCGCCACCAGCGCGGCCTGCTGCGCCACATCCAGTTCGGTGTTGGTGCCCGCGGCAAGCCGCGCACGGATCACCTTCAGCAAATCTTCCGCATCTGCAAGGTTGCGCCGGGCGATCACGAGCTGGTCCTGATCTTCCAACGCCTGGAAATAGGTATCGGCCACGCTGGTGACAACTGTTAGCGCTACCACCTGCTGATCGAAGACGCTGAACAGCCGGCTCGCCTCCGCCGCTTGCAGCGCCGCCCGGTTCTTGCCCCAGAAATCCAGCTCGTAGGACACATCCAGCCCCAGGGCATATTGATGCGTGTTGGTGGATTTGCTGCTGCTGCTGAGGCCGAACAGCCGCGACAGCTTGCTGGAGGAGGAGCTGCTGCTCTGCGCGCCCGCATAGTCGTATGTGCCGCTGCTGCTGGCATTGAGCGCGGGCAGCAGCGGCGCCCCGGTCACCTCCACGGCGGCGTTCGCCTGCTCCACCCGGGCGATGGCGGCCGCGATGTCGAAATTATGCGTCTGCGCCTCGGCGATCAGCTGGTCGAGGTCGGGCGAGCCGAAGCCACGCCACCAGCCGGCTTTCGGCCAGGCTACCTGGGTGCTTGCGGCCGTGGCCTGGAAATGGGCTGGTAGCGCTACCACCGGGCGCCGATAGGCCGGGCCCAGGGAACACCCGGCAAGCCCGAGTGCGATTAGCAGCAGGAAAGCGCGAGGGATCAAGGCGATACAATCCTTCTGGCAGTCCGTTACTCTCTACCCGAATCCTGCCCCCGGCGCAGCTTTTGCCGCCATCAACCAATGGCTGTGGTCCGGCGGGAACCGCGCACCGCCGTGCAAGGCTTCTATCTCCGCCAATTGTAACAGGCGAATGTCGAACCGGGCAGGAGCGGGGGATCAGCCGCCTTCCAGGATGCGCCGGGCCAGCTTCAGATGCGGCTGGTCGATCATCTTCCCTGCGAGGCTCAGCACGCCCGCGCCAGGGTCGGCCGCGAAGGCCCCCGCCACCGCCCGCGCCCAGGCGACACGCTCCGCCGATGGAGTGAAGGCGGCATTCGCGGGCTCGATCTGGGCCGGATGGATCAGCAGCTTGCCGGCAAACCCGTCCGCCGCCGCCGCCGCCGCCTCGGCCGCCAGCCCGGCCGGATCGCGCGGATCGGGAAACGGCGTATCCAGCGCGGCCACACCCGCCGCCGCCGCCGCCAGGATCGTCGCCGCCCGCGCCGCCGCGATCGGCGCCGGATACCGCCCATCCGGCAATCGGGGCACGATCCCGAGATCGGCCGACAGATCCTCTGCCCCGAAACACAGCGCCGCCACCCGCGCCGGCACGCTTCGCATTCCCGCCAGCGCCGCCACCGATGCCGCCGTCTCGCTCACCAATGCCAGTACACGTACAGTGCCCGGGGGCAGACCCCGAGCGGCCTCCAACGCCTCCAGATGATGGTCGATCGCGGCCAGATCGGCCGCTCCGGCACATTTCGGCAGCATCACCGCCGCTGCCCGCCCGACAACCGCCGCCGCCAGATCCTCGAGATACCATGCCGACCCGCGCGGGTTGACGCGCACCACCACGCCCGGCCGGTCCTGCGGCAGCAACGCGGCCACCTGCGCCCGCGCCGCCGCCTTGCCGGCCGGCGCCACCGAATCCTCGAGATCGAGGATCACCCCGTCCGCCGCCGATTCCAGCGCCTTCCCGATCTTGCGTGGCTGGTCCCCCGGCGCGAACAGCAGGCTGCGCAGCCTCATCGCCCCGCCTCGGCGGCCGCCCGCCGGCGCATCAGCGCCGCGCGCTCGCAACTCGCCACCACCGCCCCGCGCTGGTTGAACGCCTCGTGCCGGAAGGTCACGATCCCGGCATCCGGACGGGACCGGCTGGCCCGTGCCGCCACCACGGTCGTCAGCACCCGCAGCGTGTCCCCGGCGAACACCGGGGCGGGGAACCGCACCTCGGTCATGCCGAGATTGCCGAGCGTGGTGCCCTGGGTGGTGTTGTGCACGCTCATCCCCACCATCAGCCCGAGCGTGAACAGGGAATTCACCAACGGCCGGCCAAACTCCGTGCCCTTCGCGAATTCCACGTCCAGATGAAGCTGCTGGACATTCATCGTCATGCCGCAGAACAGCACGTTGTCGGCCTCGGTCACCGTTCGCGTCCATTCCGCGTCGATCACCCGCCCCGGCGTCAGCTCCTCGAAATGCAATCCGGCCATCCGCTTCCCTCATCCGCCTTCCGGGCAACGATGCGGAAACAATCTTGCGCACGGCCGGCGCCTATGCAAATGAGCGTTCAACGACGAACAATCGCAGGGAGACGTTCGCGGGTGGCAGACACCGTCCTGGAAACGCGCGGCTTGACCAAGGAATTCCGCGGCTTCGTCGCGGTGGACGGGGTGGATCTCAACGTCCGGTCCGGCTCGATCCACGCCCTGATCGGCCCGAACGGTGCCGGCAAGACCACCTGCTTCAACCTGCTCACCAAGTTCCTGCAACCCTCGCGCGGGTCGATCCGGTTCGCGAACCGGGACATCACGGGCCTCAAGCCCGCGCAGGTCGCCCGCCTCGGCCTTGTCCGCAGCTTCCAGATCTCCGCGGTGTTCGCCCATCTCACCGCGCTCGAGAACGTGCGCGTGGCGCTCCAGCGCGGCCGCGGCGGATCGTACGATTTCTGGCGGTCGGACCGGGTGCTGGCCACCTATAACGACCGCGCGCACGAACTGCTGTCCGATGTCGGCCTGTCCGACGCGGCGGCCACCCCGGCCGGCCAGCTTTCCTATGGCCGCAAGCGCGCGCTTGAGATCGCGACCACCCTCGCGCTCGACCCGCCCATGCTCCTGCTGGACGAGCCGACGGCGGGCATGGCGCATGAGGATGTCGATCGCATCGTCGCGCTGATCCGCCGCATCCGCGCCGGCCGCACCATCCTGATGGTCGAGCACAACCTCTCGGTGGTGGAGGGATTGTGCGACCGCATCACCGTTCTCACCCGTGGCCGCGTGCTGGCCGAGGGCGATTACGCCACCGTCTCGCAGCACCCCGAGGTCATCGCCGCCTACCTCGGCACGGCCGACGCCGAGGCCGCCCATGCTTGAGGTGAGCAGGCTGAACGCCTGGTACGGCGAAAGCCACGTGCTGCACGGCGTGGATTTCGAGGTGCGGGAAGGGGAGGTGGTGACGCTGCTCGGCCGCAACGGCGCGGGCAAGACCACCACGATGAAATCCATCATGGGCCTGATGCCCCGCCGCGAAGGCAGCATCCGCTTCCGCGGCGCGGAGACCGTGCGGCTGCCCTCCAACGCGGTCGCCCGCGCCGGCATCGCCCTGTGTCCGGAGGAGCGGGGGATCTTCTCCGGCCTCAACGTCACCGAGAACCTGCTGCTGCCCCCGGTGGTCGCGCCCGGCGGGCTTGATCTGCCCACCATCTACGCCCTGTTCCCCAACCTGAAGGAGCGTGCGGGCAGCCAAGGCACCAAGCTGTCGGGCGGGGAGCAGCAGATGCTCGCCATCGCCCGCATCCTGCGCACCGGCGCGCGGCTGCTGCTGCTGGACGAACCGACGGAAGGCCTTGCCCCCGTCATCGTCCAGCAGATCGGCCGCACGATCCGGGAGATCAAGAACCGCGGCTTCACGGTGCTTCTGGTGGAGCAGAACTTCCGCTTCGCCGCCACCGTGGCCGACCGCCATTACGTGATGGAGCACGGCCGCGTGGTGGACATGATCCCGAACCACCTGCTCGACGCCTCCATGAGCAAGCTGCACGACTATCTGGGCGTCTGATACGATGCCGAAGCGCAAGCCTTCACAACAATCGCCCGAGGGAGAGAACGCATGACCATTTCGCGCCGTGGCCTTCTCGGCACCGCCGCCACCGCCGCAGCCGCCGCCACCCTGCCGGCGCTGCCGGCGCGCGCGGCCACTCCCACGCTCAAGATCGGCGTGCTCAACGACATGTCCGGCCCCTACCGGGATACCGGCGGCCTCACCTCCGTCATCTGCACGAAGCAGGCGCTGATCGATTTCGGCGTGAGCGCAAAGGGGATGAAGGTGGAGGTCGTCTCCGCCGACCATCACAACAAGCCGGACGTCGGCGCCGGCATCGCCCGGCAGTGGTTCGACCGGGACGGCGTTGATGTCATCGTCGATGTTCCCACTTCCGATGTCGCGCTCGCGGTCGCGAACGTGTGCCGGGAGAAGAACAAGGTGATGCTCAATTCCGGCGCCGCCACCACCGCGCTCACCGCCCAGCAATGCATGCCCACCACCGTGCACTGGACCTACGACACCTACATGCTCGCGAAATCCACCGGCGGGGCGATGGTGAAAGCCGGCGGCACCACCTGGTTCTTCATCACCGCGGACTACGTGTTCGGCCATCTGCTGCAGGACCAGACGACGATGTTCGTCAAGAAGTTCGGCGGCAAGGTGCTCGGCAGCGTGCGCTATCCCTTCCCCGGCACGTCCGATTTCTCCTCCTTCCTCGTCCAGGCGCAGGCCTCCGGGGCGAAGGTGCTCGGCCTCGCCAATGCCGGGCTCGATACGGTGAATTCCATCAAGCAGGCGCACGAGTTCGGCCTGACCAAGAGCGGCATGCGCATCGCCGGGCTTCTGGTGTTCCTGTCGGACGTGCATGGCATGGGCCTGAAGATCGCCCAGGGCCTCGTGCTCACCGAAAGCTTCTACTGGGACCTGAACGACCGCACGCGCGCCTTCACCAACCGGGTGAAACCGAAAACCCCGAACAACTGGCCGAACATGGACCACGCCGGCTGCTACGCCGCCACGCTGCACTACCTGAAGGCCGCGCATGCCATGGGGGTCGCGAACGCGAAGAAAAGCGGCGCGGACGCCGTGGCCCAGATGAAGAAGATGCCGACGGACGACGACGCCTTCGGCAAGCAGACCATCCGCGCCGATGGCCGCTTCATGTGCCCCTCGTTCCTGTTCCAGGTGAAATCGCCCTCCGAGAGCAAGGGGCCGTTCGACTATTACAAGCTGCTGCAGACCACCCCGGCCGACCAGGCCTTCATGCCGCTGTCGGAAGAAGGCTGCAAACTGGTCAAGTCCTGATCGCTCGCACCGCCGCACTCCTGCTTCATCCTCGCAAGGAACCTCGCACCATGACGATCTCCCGCCGCACGCTGATGGGCTCGGCCGCCGCCGCGGCCACCGCCGCCACCCTGCCGGTCCTTCCCGCCCGCGCCGCCACGCCCGGCCTCAAGATCGGCGTGCTGTCCGACATGTCCGGCCCGTATCGGGACATCGGCGGCCAGACCTCGGTTGCCTGCGTCCGCCAGGCGATCGAGGATTTCGGCGCCACGGCCAAGGGGCTGAAGGTGGATGTGATTTCCGGGGACCATCAGAACAAGCCGGACATCGGCTCCGGCCTCGCCCAGCAGTGGTACGACCGCGAGGGCGTGGACCTGATCATAGACGTTCCCAATTCGGCCGTCGGGCTCGCAGTCGCCAACGTCGCGAAGCAGAAGAACAAGGCCTACATCAACTCCAACGCCGCCACCTCCTACCTCTCCGGCAAGGACTGCAACGCGGACACCATCCACTGGACCTACGACACCTACATGCTCGCCCAGTCCACCGGCGGGGCGATGGTGAAATCCGGCGGCACCACCTGGTTCTTCATCACCGCCGACTACGCCTTCGGCCATCTGCTGCGGGACCAGACCAGCGCGCTCGTGAAGGCCGCCGGCGGCAAGGTGGTCGGCAACGTCAACTACCCGTTCCCCAGCACCACCGATTTCTCCTCCTTCCTCGTCCAGGCACAGGCTTCGGGGGCGAAGGTGCTCGGCCTCGCCAACGCCGGGCTCGACACGGTCAATTCCATCAAGCAGGCGCATGAGTTCGGCCTGACCAAGAGCGGCATGCGCGTCGCCGGCCTGCTCGTGTTCCTGAATGACGTGCACGGCATGGGGCTGGAGGTCGCGCAGGGCCTGGTGCTGACCGAGAGCTTCTATTGGGATCTGAACGCCCGCACGCGCGCCTTCCTCAAGCGCGTGCTGCCGAAAACGCCGAACAACTATCCCTCCATGGGCCACGCCGGCTGCTATTCGGGCTCGCTGCACTGGCTGAAGGCGGTCACCACCATGGGCGTCGCCAATTCGAAGAAGAGCGGTGCCGCCGTGGTCGATCAGATGAAGAAGATGCCGACGGACGACGATGCCTTCGGCAAGCGCTCCATCCGCGCGGATGGCCGGTTCATGTGCCCGGCCTACCTGTTCCAGGTGAAATCCCCGGCCGAGAGCAAGCATCCGTGGGATTACTACAAGCACCTTGCCACAACGCCGGCCGACAAGGCGTTCATGTCCACCGCCCAGGAAGCTTGCCCGCTGGTGAAGGCCTGATGCCCCGCCCCCGCGTTCGCTGCGGGAAGCGGCGAATGCGGGGGCTTCTCCGCGGGACTTTTCCCATGCTGGGCGAACGCGCATGATCATGATCTTCGGCAAACCTGCGCCCTTGCTGTTCGGGCAGTTGCTCCTCGGCATCATCAACGGCTCGTTCTACGCGATGCTGTCGCTGGGGCTTGCCGTGATTTTCGGGCTGCTGAACATCATCAACTTCGCCCATGGCGCGCTGTTCATGGTCGGCGCGTTCGTCGCCTGGATGCTGCTGGCCTGGCTCGGCATCGGCTACTGGCCGGCGCTGATCCTCGCGCCCATCATCGTCGGCGCCTTCGGGGTGGTGCTGGAACGGCTGTTCATCAGCCGGCTCTACAAGCTCGATCCACTCTACGGCCTGCTGCTCACCTTCGGCCTCGCACAGATCCTGCAAGGGCTGTTCACCAACCAGTTCGGCAGCTCCGGCGTGTCCTACTCCACGCCCGCGCTGCTGGGCGGCGTCACCAATCTCGGCTTCATGTTTCTGCCGATCTATCGCGCCTGGGTGGTGGTGGCGGCGCTGATCGTGTGCTTCTCCACCTGGTTCGTGATCGACCGCACGCGGCTGGGTGCGATGCTGCGCGCGGCGACCGAGAATCCCGCGCTGGTGCAGGCGTTCGGCGTGAACGTTCCCCGCCTCATCACGCTCACCTTCGCCGGCGGCGTAGGCCTCGCCGCCTTCGCCGGAGTGCTGGCCGCACCTGTGTACTCGGTCAACCCGAACATGGGGGCAGACCTCATCAACACCGTCTTCGCCGTCGTCGTCATCGGCGGCACGGGCTCCATCCTCGGCTCCATCCTCACCGGATTCGGTCTCGGCATCGTGGAGGGGTTCACGAAGGTCTTCTACCCGCCGGGTTCGGCCACCGTCATCTACGTCGTCATGGTCATCGTGCTGCTGGTGCGCCCCACCGGCCTGTTCGGAAGGACCGCCTGAGATGATGGGCTTCTCCCGCACCCAGCTCGTCGCCTTCGTCATCATGCTCGCACTCATCGCCGCCGCACCCGGCGTGCTCTACCCGATCTTCCTGATGAAGGTGATGTGCTTCGCGCTGTTCGCCTGCGGGTTCAACCTGCTGATCGGCTATGTCGGGCTGCTCTCCTTCGGCCATGCCGCCTTCTTCGGCTTCGGCGGCTACATCACCGCCTACACCGCGAAGGAACTCGGCCTCAGCCCCGAACTCGCGATCCTGCTCGGCGGCCTCACCGGCGCGGCCCTCGGCACCGTGTTCGGCTGGCTCGCCATCCGCCGGCAGGGCATCTACTTCGCCATGATCACGCTCGCACTCGCACAGATGGTGTATTTCTTCTGCGTGGAAATCCCCTTCACCCACGGGGAGGACGGGATCCAGCAGATCCCCCGCGGCAGGCTCTTCGGCCTCATCCCGCTGCGGCAGGACATGGCGATGTATTGGGTGGTCGCCGCCATCTTCGTCGCGGGCTTCCTGCTGGTTCACCGCATCATCCACTCCCCGTTCGGCCAGGTGCTGAAAGCGATCCGGGAGAATGAGCCGCGTGCCGTCTCGCTGGGCTACCGCGCGGAAGACTACAAGCTGATGGCCTTCATCCTCTCGGCGGCACTTGCCGGCGTGGCCGGCGGCATGAAGGCGCTGGTGTTCGGCATCGCCACCCTGTCCGATGTGCACTGGAGCATGTCGGGCGAGGTGGTGCTGATGGTCCTCCTCGGCGGCCTCGGCACGGTGTTCGGTCCGGTCGTGGGCGCGCTGATCCTCGTGGCGATGGAGAACTACCTCGCGCAGTACGGCGCCTGGGTCACGGTGATCCAGGGCGTGATCTTCGTCGCCTGCGTGCTGTCCTTCCGCCGGGGGATCATCGGGGAGCTTGGGGGGCGGCTGAAGCTTGCGCTGTAGGGGCTACGGCGGCCTGTTCTGAATACCGATTGAAACCACGATTCGAAGACAACCAGACAGCGCCGGATTACCTCGCCGCCGTTATGCCGGCGAAGGCAGGCATCCAGGCTCGCCGACCAGACGATCTGGACTCGTTTGCGAAGCCTGCATCGAAATCTCTTCCATCCGGAAGTTCATCAGCTTCTGCCCGCGCCTCTTCAACGCGGCGCCAATGATTTCTTCACTCCCGCCTGGGCCGCGTGCGGCGCCGGAACCTGGCGGATAGGGCGCAGGTCAGCCCCGCGTGCTTGATCGCAACCAGAACGATCACCCCGGCAATGACGGCGGCCGGCAGCGCCGCATGCGCCAACACATGGCGCAGAATCATCCCATGCGCAGCGATGAGGGCGACGGCGCCCGCCACCAGGATCCATG
This sequence comes from Acetobacteraceae bacterium, assembly GCA_035532755.1. Taxonomy (GTDB): domain Bacteria; phylum Pseudomonadota; class Alphaproteobacteria; order Acetobacterales; family Acetobacteraceae; genus DATKQI01. The sequence goes on along the minus strand of DATKQI010000119.1, from coordinate 705 downwards.
CGTGGGGAAATGGACGGCCGCGCTCTCCCATGGTCTTATCCTCTGTCTCGCAGGCACGGATCAGGCACCGTGCGGCGCCATCGCGACGGCGAATTGCAGATCGCGAAAACCCGCAGCACCGCTCTCGACGATGTCCAAACCCGCACCGCCGAGCAGGGTGACGATGTCGCCGAGAGTTACATGGCCATGGCGGTGGAAGCGGCTGAGGAAACCTCTTCGTTTCCGCGCCGGGGCGGAGAAATCCACGGCGAGCACGCGCCCGCCCGGCTTCAGCACCCTGGCTATCTCCCGGGCACATTGTTCGCGGGCCCTGCGCGGCAAGTGATGAAGCACCAAGGTTGTCAATACTGCATCGAACCGGGCATCGGGAAACGGCAGCTCCTGGGCCGCGGCCTGCTTCAGGGCGATCTTGAAGCCGGCCTTCCTCGCCTTCCTGTCAGCTCGGGCGAGCATTTCCGGCGACGCATCAATCCCGTACACCGCCCCGGCCGGTCCGACACGCCGCTTGGCCGCGATCGCCAGGGTTCCCGTTCCGCAGCCCACATCCAGGACGGCTTCGCCGGGCTGCAGACGTGCGAGTTGCAGGATCTTCTCGCGGAAGGCCCGCTCGCGCCCAAGGGTCATGAGCCAGACCGTCAGGTCGTACCGTGCGGCGGCGTGCAAGACCAGGCCGTGGTTCACGGCCATCGCGGATGTATTTTTGGC
>DATKQI010000118.1:0-6368 GCA_035532755.1 Acetobacteraceae bacterium | reverse complement strand
CGCGGCCTGCCGCGCCACCCGCTGGAGGCCCAAGGCTATCTGTCCATCGGCTGCCTGCCCTGCACGGATCGCGTCGCCCCCGGCGAAGACGCGCGCGCGGGCCGCTGGCGTGGCCGGAGCAAGACCGAATGCGGCATCCATGCCGCGCCGCAAGGCTGAACATCGCCACTCCCGCGTTCGGAAGCGGCAGCATGATCGGAAGCCCTCTTCGCCGGGGGTGATGCCGACCAGCCCCGGTGAAGAAGTTCAGTGGCCAACCGTTTTCGAGAACAGGTTGACGACGAGCACCCCGCCGATGATGAGCGCAAGGCCGAGGATTGCCGGAAGGTCGAGTGCCTGGCGATAGAGAACCCAGCCGGCCGCAGCGATCAGCACGATGCCCGCGCCCGACCAGATCGCATAGACGATCCCGATCGGGATCGTCCGCACGGTCAACGACAGAAGATAGAACGCGACCGCATAGCCTGCGACGACGATCAGCGACGGCCCGAGGCGGGTGAAACCCTCGGATGCCTTGAGCGCGGATGTGCCGATCACCTCGCAGACGATGGCAAGGCCGAGATAGAGATGATTCATCGTCAGGGCTACTCGGCGCTGGTGCAGCCGCTGTCAATGGCCGTGCGCCGGCGGACGTTCCGCCGGGCGCTCGCCGTCAATAGTCAAGCCGGCCGCGCAGATCCTCGAACGGGATCATCACATGCTCCCGGTACGCGGCCCGGCTGGCCAGCCGTTCATACCATGCCTCCACATGCGGAACCGCCGGCCGGTCGATCTCCAGGTTGAAATAGCGATAGAGCGCGGTGCCGGCGGGCAGGTCGGCCATCGTCAACCGGTCGCCTGCCATGTACAGCCGGTCCGCCAGATGCCGGTCCAGCAGCCGGAAATGCCGCGCGCAGGCGGCAACCTTGCTGTGGATGGCGGGCCAGTCCCGCCGGTCCTCGGGGGTCCGGTAGAAGCCCCAGAACACGCCGGTGAGGAAATCGGGCTGGAGGCTCGTCTGCGCCCAATCCATCCACCGGTCGGCCAGCGACCGCTCGAACGGCTCCGTCGCCCAGATCGTCCCGCCCCCGTAGCGTGCGCCGAGGTAGCGGAGGATCGCATGCGATTCCCACACGATCTGCCCGCCATCGTCGATCATCGGCACCCGGCCATGCGGGTTCATGGCAAGAAACCCTGGCGTGTCCAGCCGGCCGAAGGCGCCACCGGCATCGATATGCCGGTGCGGCAGGCCCAGTTCGCCGACCAGCCACATCACCTTCTGCACGTTGAACGAATTGCGCCGCCCCCACACCGTCAGCATCGCGGGGCTACTCCACCACGATCCGCGGCCCCGCCACGGGCGATGCCAGCCCGGCCGCCACCTTCGCCCACACCGCCTGCGCCACCGCGGCGAACGCGGCGGCGGCCGGGCTGTCGGGCGCGGCGGCCACGACCGGCGTGCCGGCATCGCCCGATTGGCGGATGTCCAGCAGCAGCGGCACCTCGCCCAGGAAATCCACGCCGATCCGCTTCGCCTCCGCCCGCGCCCCGCCATGGCCGAAGATCTCCGCCCGGTGGCCGCACGCGGGGCAGCAGAAGAAGCTCATGTTCTCCACGATGCCCAGCACCGGCACCCGCGTCTTGCCGAACATTTGCACCCCGCGCCGCGCATCGATCAGCGCGATGTCCTGCGGGGTGGACACGATCACCGCGCCCGCCAGCGGCACCCGCTGCGCGAGCGTGAGCTGCGCATCCCCGGTGCCCGGCGGCATGTCCACCACCAGCACGTCGAGCGCACCCCATTCCACCTGGCCCAGCATCTGCTGCAGCGCGCCCATCACCATCGGGCCGCGCCAGATCATCGCCGTTTCCTCATCCACCAGGAAACCGATGGACATCGCCTTCAGCCCCCAGGCCTCGATCGGGATCAGCCGGTCGCCGCGCCCCTCCGGCCGGCGGTTCACGCCCAGCATGCGCGGCAGGCTGGGGCCGTAGATGTCCGCATCCAGCAGCCCGGTGGCGAGCCCCTGGCGGGCCAGCGCCACGGCAAGGTTCACGGCCACGGTCGATTTGCCGACCCCGCCCTTGCCGGAAGCGACCGCGATGATCGCCCGCACCCCCGGCAGCAGCAGCCCGGCCGGCTGCGCGGCGGGAGCGGGAGCAGGGGGAGTGGCCTCGCGATGCGCGGTCAGCACCACGGATGCGTTCGTCACGCCGGGCAGCCGGCCGATCGCGGCCTCGGCCGTCCGCCCCAGCGCCTCCATCGCGGCTGCCCGCGCGCGCGTGGCGCGCAACGCCACCTGCACCAGCCCGCCGCGCACCTCCACGCCCTCCACCAGCTCCGCACTCACTAGATCCCGCCCCGAGGTCGGATCGACGATCCCCCCCAGAACCCGGCGCACCGCTTCCGCCGTGGGCGCCGCCCCCTCCGTGCCGCTCATCCGTCTGTGACCTTTCCGCGCCGAAATTGCGCATTGCCGCAACGCAGGATATGGCGCAGGGATGCCGCGGTGCCAATCGCACCCGCCTGCTACATCAGCCAGTGCCCCCTACCCACGGAGAAGGAGACAGCGCCGCGATGCCATGGAACAACGGTGGCTCCGGCCCCTGGGGCTCGTCCGGCAAGGACCCTGACGGCGAGAAGCCCGGCTCCGGCCCCTCTCGCGGCCCGGATCGCACGCCCCCCGATCGCCCCTCCCCCGGGCGCGGGCCATGGGGGAACGGCGGCCGGCCCGCGGGCCCGCAACTGCCGCCCGAGCTGGACCGGCTGATCGCGGGGTTGCGCGGCCTGTTCCGCTCCGGCCCGCCCGGCGGGGGCTTCCCGCGCCGCCCATCGGGCGACGGCTCGCGCCGGCCGCGTCTTGCCTGGCTGGTCGTGCCGGTGCTGGTGGTGCTGTGGCTCGCCAGCGGCTTCTATCGCGTGCAGCCGGACCAGACCGGCGTGGTGCTGCGCTTCGGCGCCTTCGCCGGCACCACCGGGCCCGGCCTGCACTACCACTGGCCCTGGCCGATCGAGCGGGTGGTATTGCCCGCCGCGACCCGCATCAACCGCATCGAAATCGGCTACCGCTCCGCCAACGCGCCGAACCAGGCGGCCACGCGGGATCTGTCCGAGGAAAGCCTGATGCTCACCGGCGATGAGAACATCGTCGATGTGAACGTCGCCATCTTCTGGCGCATCAGCAACGTGAAGGCATTCCTGTTCAACATCCGCCACCCGGCGCAGACGGTGAAGGCGGTGGCTGAGAGCGTGATGCGCGAGGTGATGGGCCGCACCCCGATCGAACCGGCGCTGACCACCGCACGGGCGCAGATCGAACAGCAGGTGCAGGCCCGCGCGCAGGCCATCCTCGACCAGTACGGCGCCGGCGTGGCGATCACGGAAGTGCAGCTCCAGCGCGTCGATCCGCCGCCCGAGGTGATCGCCTCCTTCCGGGACGTGCAGCGCGCCAACACCGACGCCCAGCGCCTGGTGAACGAGGCCGATGCCTACCGCAACGACATCGTCCCCCGCGCACGCGGCGCCGCCGCCCAGATCATTGCCGCGGCGGAAGGCGAGAAACTCGCCGCGATCGCGAAGTCGCAGGGGCAGGCGGCGCGCTTCCTCAGCGTACTCGCCGCCTATCGCGCGGCGAAGCAGGTGACGATGCAGCGGCTGTATATCGAGACGATGCAGGACGTGATCACCCACAGCTCCACCCTGGTGCTGGACAACAAGGCTTCCGGCGTGCTGCCGCTGCTGCCTCTGAACGGCCTCGCCCCGCCTCATCTGCCCGTGCTTGCGCCAACATCGCCTGCGCCGACCCCGCCCGCGTCCAGCCTGACTGCGCCCCCGGCGCCCTCGTCCGCCGCACCCGGCACAGGAGCGAGCCAATGAGCCGCCGTGCGATCGTCGCTCTCTCCGCCCTGGTCGTCATCGCGATCGTGGCGGTCTCCTCGCTGTTCACCGTGCAGCAGACGGAACAGGCCCTGGTGACGCAGTTCGGCAAGCCGGTGCGCATCATCCGCACCGCCGGGCTGCACATGAAGCTGCCCTTCATCCAGAGCGTCATCCCCTTCGACAAGCGCCTGCTGGACGACAAGCTGCCGAGCGAGGAGGTTATTCTAGGCGACCAGCGGCGGCTGATCGTCGATGGATTCACCCGCTACCGCATCACCGATCCGCTGCGCTACTACCAGACCGTGGGGCCGACGGAGCAGGGCATCCTCGACCGGCTGAACGCGGTCGTTTCCTCCTCGATGCGCCGGGTGCTGGGCGGGCGGTCGCTGCTCGACGTGCTGTCGGCCGACCGTGACCGCATCATGGGACAGATCCGCACCGATACCGAGGCCGAGATGAAAAGCTTCGGCATCACCGTGGTCGATGTCCGCATCCGCCGCGCCGACCTGCCGGCCGAGAACACCGCCGCCATCCTGCACCGCATGCAGTCCGAACGGCAGCGCGTGGCGGCACTCGCCCGCGCCCGCGGGGCGGAGGCGGCGCAGAAGATCCGCGCCAACGCCGAGCGCGACCGCACGGTGCTGCTCGCCGATGCCTCCTCCGCCGCGGCGAAGCTGCGCGGCGAGGGCGAGGCCGCGGCGATCAAGATCTATGGTGACGCCTTCAACCAGGACACGCATTTCTTCAAGGTCTGGCGCACCCTGCAAGCCTATCGCGACGGTTTCGCCGCGGGCAACGGCCGGCTGGTATTGACGCCGGACAGCAGCTTCCTGCGCTACCTCCGCCATGCGCCAAGCCCCGGGAGCACGCCAACCCCCGGGAAGTAGGCTTCCCGCTTGCTCCCGGCCGGCCGGCGTGCGCAGACTCGCCGGCCATTCGGGGATCAAGGATCATGCGTGCTGTGCTGTGTCGTTCGATCCGTGTAGCCGGCGTTCTGGTGATGCTGTTCGCCGCCCCTGCCTTCGCGCGCGGGGTGCCATCCAGCTTCGCCGATCTGGCGGCGAAACTGCTGCCGTCGGTGGTGAACATCTCCAGCACCGAAACGCTGGCGGCCGGCGCGCATATGCCGAACATGCCGGGCGTTGCGCCGGGCTCCCCGTTCGAGAAGTTCCTCCACCAGTTCCTGAAGGATCACGGCCAGGGCAACAAGGGCGGCGGCAACGGCGGCAACAATAACGGCAACCGGGGGCCGGAGAAGCTGCAAAAGCTCGGCTCCGGCTTCATCATCGGCGCCTCGGGCATCATCGTCACCAACAACCACGTGATCGACCACGCGAACACGATCAAGGTGACGCTGCATGACGGGAGCACCTTCACCGCGAAACTGCTCGGCCATGACGACACGACCGACCTCGCGGTGCTGAAGATCAGCGCCGGCCACCCGCTGCCCTTCGTTTCGTTCGGCGATTCGGCGAAGGCGCGCATCGGGGATTGGGTGCTCGCGATCGGCAATCCCTACGGCCTCGGCGGCTCGGTCTCCGCCGGTATCGTCTCCGCGCGCGGGCGCAACATCCAGCAGGGCCCGTACGACGATTTCATCCAGACCGATGCCGCGATCAACCGCGGCAATTCCGGCGGCCCGCTGTTCAACATGGATGGCCAGGTCATCGGCATCAACACCGCGATCTACTCGCCCTCCGGCGGATCGATCGGCATCGGCTTCGCCATCCCGGCGGATCTGGCGAAGGTGGTGGTCGCGCAGTTGCGGCAGTACGGCAAGGCCCGCCGCGGCTGGCTTGGCGTGCGCATCCAGTCCGTCACGCCGGACATCGCCGCCGCCCTCGGCCTGCCGCATGCCGAGGGCGCGCTGGTCGCCGGCGTGATCGACGGCGGCCCCGCCGCCGGGGCGAAGATCGCAAGCGGGGATGTGATCCTGCGCTTCAACAACGCACCGGTGCAGGACATGCACAGCCTGCCGCGCATGGTGGCCGAAACCGCCATCGGCAGCACGGTGCCGGTGGAGGTGTGGCACAAGGGCAAATCCGTCACGCTGCAGATCAAGCTCACCCAGATGCCGGCGGAACCGACGCTCGCCGCTCTCGCCACGCCGCCGAAGCCCAAGCCCGCGCCCGCGCCGTCGCTGCCCGAGATCGCCGGCCTCGGCCTGCATCTCGCCCCGCTCAGCCCGGCGCTGCGCGACAAGTACCAGGTGCGGGCGGACCTGAACGGCGTGGTCGTCACCGCGGTGAAGCCCGGCAGCCCGGCCGCGAAGAACGGCGTGACGGCCGGTGACGTGATCGTCGAGGTCCAGCAGTTCGATGTGAGGACGCCGCAGGACGTGCAGGCGCGCATCAAGGCCGTGCGGCAGCAGAAGCGCCCCTCGGTGCTGATGCTGGTCGAGGGCGGCGCCGGCACGCGCTGGGTGCCGCTGCCGCTGAAGCAGCCCGGGTAAGGACGGGTGCAAGGCGGCGCATCGGCCTCCCGATGTGCCGCCTCACACGCGCCGGGC
>DATKQI010000117.1:0-21508 GCA_035532755.1 Acetobacteraceae bacterium | reverse complement strand
CGACTTCACCACAACCACAGGACCATCCAGCCGACCCGCCGCCGCAACCGCCTCCTCAACCGTCCACGCCACAAAACCAGCCAGCACCGACACCCCATACCCGCGAAGCAACTCCTTCGCCTGATACTCGTGAATGTTCATATCGGCGCGTCTAATAGCCAGCCATGGCGCATCGGTGATCCGTTCATCAGATCAACCCAGCGCCGCGGGCCCAGCAATATTTGGCGCCCAACACCGCGACGGGAATTTCGGTTGAGTAGGCATATGAGGGAATGCCGTGTGCGTACAAATATTCAGCCGCCTCCTCGACTTCAACATCACCGGCAAGCGAGACGACGACAGGCTTGAAGATGCCGTTTGCACGCATCTCATCCACAACTTCGACGATGATTTTGGCAAAAACCATGGGCGGCGTGACAATCGTATGCCAATAACCAAGGATCAGAGCATGGATGCGCTGGTCTTCCAGCCCCAATCGAACGGTCTTCTGATAGGTCGTGGGCGGTTCGCCACCGGTGATATCGACCGGATTTCCCGCGGCGCCAAACGGCGGAATGAATTTTCGAAATGCCGCGTCAAGGTCCGTCGGCATTGCCATCAACTTCAAATTGTTATCGACGCAGGCATCCGATAGCAAGACGCCGGAGCCACCGGCACCTGTGATGATGACAACGTTCTCACCTTTTGGCGTAGGCAGCACAGGAATGCCTCGGGCGAATTCCAGCATGTCACGCAAACTTCGCGCGCGAATGACGCCAACCTGCTTGAACACGTCCTCATAGATCTTGTCATTGCCGGCAAGTGCACCTGTATGTGAGTTGGCGGCCTTGGCGCCTGCCGCTGTGCGTCCGGCCTTCAGCACAACGACCGGCTTCTTCTTCGTCACGCGGCGCGCCACTTCTGCAAAAGATCGACCGTCTTTCAAATCTTCGCAGTGCTGCGCAATAATGTGAGTGTTCTCATCCTGCTCGAAAAAGGTGAGCAAATCATCTTCGTCAATATCAGCCTTGTTGCCCAGACCGACGATCGCGGAGACACCCATCTTTGCGGAACGGCTGAATCCGACAATGGCCATACCGATGCCGCCGGATTGAGAGGACAGCGCTGCGTGACCCTGCACATCATAGGGCGTGCAGAAAGTCGCGCAGAGATGGTGCGGCAGATAATAAAATCCATAGATATTCGGGCCCATGATTCGGATATTATATTTTCGTCCGATTTCTTGAATCTCGCGCTGCCCTTCTTCGTTTCCGGTTTCCGCAAAGCCTGATGGGATCAGCACTGCTCCAGGAATTTTCTTCTCACCACATTCTACTAGAGCCTGCGCCACGAACTTTGCCGGAATTGCAAACACCGCGACATCTATCGGACCAGGTACATCATTTACCGAACGGTAGCATTGATGCCCCATGATCTCGGTAGCCTTGGGATGGATCGGATAGATCCTGCCCCGATAGCCACCGTCGATGATGTTCTTCATCACGGAGTTGCCAATTTTCCCTACTTCCGCTGAAGCTCCGATGACAGCCACGGCAGCCGGTCGCATGATGCGATTCATCGCCGCCAGTATTTCGTCATGGTCAAAGCGATGGCGTTGCTGCCTCTCTGAAAAATCCACAACGATGCGCACATCGGCAGCAATAGCGGCCTCCGCCGTCGCAAATACCGGATTCAAATCCATCTCAGCAATTTCCGGAAAGTCGCTGACCAGCTGGGACACTTGCACGATCAGGCTGCTCAGCGCCTGACGGTTTACTGCCTCGCCGCCGCGCACGCCCTTCAGCATTTCGGCAGCTTGAATGCCGTCCAGCATCGAAAGAGCATCCGAATGCGTGGCGGGCGCCATGCGGAAGGTTATATCCTTCAACACCTCCACCAATACACCGCCAAGCCCGAAGGCGACGAGCTTGCCGAAGCTGCCATCAGTCACAGCGCCGACAATAACCTCCTGGCCGCCACCCAGCATCTGCTGTACCTGAACTCCATGAATCGCGGCATCTTCCTTGTAGGTTCTGGCTCTCGCAAGGATCGTGTCATATCCTCTGGACACTTCGTCTGTTGTCCGGAGGCCTACAAGCACGCCACCCGCTTCAGTCTTGTGAAGAATGTCCGGAGAGACAATCTTCAATACCACCGGAAACCCCATTTTAGACGCCAGTCCGGCTGCCTCTTCGGCCGAATTGGCGATCCCTTCTTGCGGGACAGGGATGCCATAGGCATCGCAAATCCGCTTTCCTTCAGGAGCGGTCAAGACATTCCGCCCCTCCGCCTTGACTTGGTCCAGAAGCGCACGGACGGCACTTTTGTCGGCCACCACCTTACTCTCAGCGGGATGACTTGGTGCTTCGTGCGTCATTACTGTCGTTTCTTGCATCGATTATCCCCTGGACGTCTCTGCAGCATCATCTGGCCGCTGCGCTCCGGAAAGGTGGGCCTGCATCCCTTTCGTCAATATTCGATTACTCCGCTGCGATTCGTACCTCTGCGCCCAAGGCACCCGACAACCGGGCCTCAGCGATCTCGTTGTCATTGAATTGCAGCACATCACGCAGGATCTCTTCGGTGTGTTCCCCAAGCAACGGAGAGCGCCTGACTTCGCTGGGGCTGTCCGACAATTTGATGGGATTTCCGACCGTCAAATACGTGCCTCGCGTCGGATGCGAGACTTCGACAATCGTGCCTGTCTCGCGCAGCGACTGCTCTTCCGCCAATTCCTTCATTGACAGTATGGGGCCACAAGGAATGTCATGCTTGTTCAAAATTTCCATCGCTTCCAGCTTGTGCTTGGACATTGTCCATTCTTCGATGGTATCGAAGATCTCGCGCAAATGCGGCAAGCGAGCGTCCGGCTTCGCGTATTTCGGATCGGCAATCCATTCCTCTTTGCCGATTACTTGGCAAATTTTGTCCCAGACCGGCGCTTGCGTGATGAAATAGATATATGCATTGGGATCCGTCTCCCAGCCTTTACATTTCAGAATCCATCCCGGCTGGCCGCCACCCGATGCATTGCCTGCACGCGGCACAGCATCTCCGAATCTCCCGTTGGGGTATTGCGGGTATTCCTTAAGAGGACCGTGATCCAGGCGCTGCTGATCCCGCAGCTTCACGCGACAAAGATTCAGCACGCCGTCTTGCATGGCCGCGAGCACCTTCTGGCCACGCCCGGTCATGGTACGCTGATAGAGCGCCGCAACAATGCCAAGAGCCAGGTGCAACCCTGTTCCACTGTCGCCGATCTGCGCGCCGGTCACCAACGGCGGCCCATCGTCAAACCCCGTTGTTGACGCCGCACCACCGGCGCATTGGGCAACGTTCTCGTAAACTTTGCAGTCCTCGTAAGGGCCCGGGCCAAACCCCTTGATGGACGCCAGAATCATTCGTGGATTCAGTTCCTGAATACGCTCCCACGTAAATCCCATCCGGTTGAGAGCTCCGGGGGCGAAATTCTCAACCAGTACATCGCAGGTCTTGATCAGCCCCTCCAGCATCTCTTTGCCTTTGGGATGCTTGCTGTCGATCGTGATGGATCGCTTGTTATGGTTCAGCATCGTGAAATAAAGGCTGTCCACGTCCGGGATGTCACGCAGCTGCCCCCGAGTGATGTCGCCAATTCCCGGCCGCTCCACCTTGATCACGTCCGCGCCGAACCAGGCAAGAAGCTGTGTACATGTCGGGCCAGACTGCACGTGGGTAAAATCAAGGATGCGGACGCCGTCCAGTGCTTTACTCATGGTTCCTCCCGAACTCTCGAAACGTTCCTGGCAGGAAACGTTCGTAACGAAGATGGTACACACTTCCCGTTGACAAATTGTGTTGTCATCAGTCGGAGCATTTTGATCGCATTTTTATTTGTACATTGTCTGGGCTTTTGTTCCCGGCGCATATTCACGCGGGTCCACCCAGATATTGATGATGGCGGAACGCCCATCACGGTAAACCGCCTCTCTCGCGCGGCGCAGCGCGGGCGCAATCTGTGCCGGATCGCGCACTTCTTCGCCATATCCGCCGAGCATCTCGGCAAACGTTCCGAAACACACGTCCCCGAGCAGATTTCCTACGCTGCCGCGCTGCTCGCCATATTTGGTGATCTGCCCATAGCGGATCTGGTTCATGGCCGAGTTGTTGCCGATGACCGCGATATATGGCGCATTGAACCGGTTGGCGGTCTCCATATCAAAGGCGGTCATCCCGAACGTGCCGTCGCCATAATAGCAAAGCACTTCCTTCTTCGGATGCGCGAGCTTGGCGGCCAGTGCGAAGCCTGTCCCTACCCCGAGGCTGCCAAGTGCGCCCGGGTCCATCCATTGGCCGGGGCGGCGCGGGCGGACGGCTTGAGCGGAAATCGTCACCACATCACCGCCATCGCCAATATAGATTGTGTCATCCGCCAGGAATTCGTTGATTTCCCAAGCAACGCGATACGGATGGATCGGTGACTGATCCGATCTGAACAGCGGCATGAGCTTCTCGGTTGCCGCCTGCTCTGCGTTGCGGAGCTGAGTCATCCACTCTTTCCGCCGCAGCCGTGCACTGCCGCCAATGCGCCCGGTCGCGGCCTGGCGAACGGCGGTGAGAATAATGCCCGGGTCTCCGACCAGCCCGAGCGTGATATCGCGATTTTTGCCGACCGTGCGGTAGTCCATGTCGATCTGCACGATCTTCGCTGTCTTGCTCAGGCGCTTGCCATATCCCATGCGGAAGTCGAACGGCGTGCCCACAATGATAATGACATCCGCTTTGTCGAAACCCTCTCGGCGGGTCCGGTCGAAGTGGTGCGGATCGCCTGGCGGCAGCAGGCCACGGCCGGCACCATTGAAGTAGGCTGGTATGTCGAGAGCGCGCACCAGATCGATGGCGGCATCATGGCCACGGCAGGTCCAAACCTGGCTGCCGATAAGAATGACCGGGCGCTCCGAAGCAGCAAGGAGATCAGCAAGCTTTTCGATATCCTCGGGATCGCCAAGTGATTTGGTCGAGGCACGATATTGGCCGGCCACCGGAATCACCGCTCTCGTTGCATCGATCTCCCGATCCAACACGTCACGCGGAATTTCGAGGTACGCAGGCCCCGGTGCCCCGGCAAAGCATTCCCGCGCCGCCATCGCAACCATGTCCGCAATCCGCTCGGTGGAGCGCACGCTGGCCGAAAATTTCGTGATCGGCCGCATCATGTCCACATGAGGAAGGTCCTGCAGCGAACCCATCATATGTTGCGTGAGCGCGCCCTGACCTCCGATGTGCAGGACTGGGCTCTCTGATCGGAAGGCCGTGGCGATGCCCGTCATGGCATTCGTGCAGCCAGGCCCGGCAGTGGTCACCACGCAACCCAGCTTGCCCGTTTGCCGCGCATAGCCATCGGCTGCATGGGCGGCAACCTGCTCGTGCCGCACATCGATGATCCGAATGCCCTCATCGACGCAGCCATCATAGATGTCGATGATGTGGCCGCCGCACAGCGTGAAGATGGTGTCCACACCTTCATTCTTGAGAGCTTTGGCAACCAGGTGCCCGCCGGACACGACACTCGCATCACGGGTTTTCTGCTTCAATGTGTCGTCTGCTGTCGAACTCTCCCGTGCTTCAGGAGCAACCTTGCCGGCCGTCGAGCTTCTCGTCGCTGGTGCCGCCGTTGTGGACATTGCCTCTCAATCCTTTGTTCACTTGCTCCAGCCAATAGAAAGCTGGCTGTTCCCTTCATCAGTCGTCGGAAATGGCTGGCTAAGCCGAACGGCCGCCTCCGCTTCGGCGCACACGCATCTGCGGGGCATCATCGCTTTTGAAGCCCTGCTGCAAATCGTCCAGAAATCCGCCGTGCTTTTCGATATGCGCCGCAAGGCCAAGCGTATGCTCACGCACAAGGCGCTCCGCCGCCTCGGCATCGCGCCGTTCCATGGCAGAAATGATATTCATATGCTCGACGATCGAACGCTGGACCCGGTTATCCTGCCGCATGGTCACTTCCCGAACGGCGCGCATGTGAATGAAAAGATTTTCCGTCAAATCGGTCATGAGCGCACATCCTCCAAGGCGGATGATGGTCTTGTGAAAGACCATGTTTGCCTGGGAATATTCCGTGATGTGCGTCGCAGGGTCGGTGCCGAATTCGGTGAAGATTTCGCGAAGCTGATGCAGGTCTTCCTGCGCAGATCGAATGGAGGCAAGCCCCGCCGCCATGCTCTCGATGGCCGCCCATACCATGATCATTTCGACGATTTCGCGCTTGGTCTTGCGCACGACATAGATGCCGCGGCGCGGGACCGACCGCACGAAGCCTTCCTGCTCAAGCACCGTCAACGCCTCGCGGATGGGCGTGCGGCTCACTCCCAGATCCTGCGATAGCTGCCGCTCATCCAGGCGGATCGCACCCCGGGTGCCATAGATATCCGTTTCGGTAATGGCATGCTTGATGGCGTCACAGGCAAGCCTGCGCAACCCGACGTTGATCTCCAGCGGCTCGACCTTCAACCGAGGAAATCTGGGCGTTTTCTCCATCGCGGCGTTCCCGGCCTCCCATTGTCGTTCTGGGCTACTGGCTAATGTATAAGGTATGCCACCAGACACGCAAGGCATTTTGCCTCCCGGCTGGCCAACGTCCGCCTCCGGTCCCTGCATTGCTCCTTCGCCAAGACCCCGTCCTTCACGTTGGCGCACGCATGCCGTCGTCACCGCGAATGGCATTGATCCGGAAATTGGCATATTGTATACCATAAAAATCAACACCGCATTCGCACGACGCCTGAAAGCGTCCCGCACGACCGGGAGAAGGCCATGAAAATAAACGATGTGTTGCGTGATAAGCGGAACCGTATCGTTTCTGTTCGCATGCATGAAACCGTTCGTACTGCGGCCAAATTGCTGCGCAGCGAAAACATCGGTGCAATCGTGGTGAAGGATACGTGCGAAACCGAAGGCGATGTCGTGCTCGGAATGCTGTCCGAGCGGGATCTGCTCAGGGCTCTGGTCGATCAGGGGCAGCGCGCGCTGGAACTGCCGGTCTCAGCGCTGATGACGCGAACCGTGATCTCCTGCACCCCGCAAGATGATCTGGATCATGTGGTCGATCTGATGGCGCGCCATCACATCCGCCACGTCCCGGTTCTCGACAATGAAGCACTGGTCGGCGTGATGAGCATCCGCGATCTTCTCGCTGTCTGGCAATCGACCGCCGGTTCAGGCGGGAAAGTCGCCGCCCCCGCCTGACAGCCGCGATCCGGTGGCGGGGCCCTTATCCCGGCTCAGCGCCAGCGCCCGCGCATACACGGTCTTCCGTGGCAGACCGATGGCCGCAGCCACCAGATCGGCGGCGTCTTTCACGCTGTGCGCGGCCAGCGCCTCGCGCAGCATCCGGTCCAGATCGTCCGCACTGGCCGGCTCCTCGGTGGCCGGGCCAAGCAGCAGGGTGATCTCTCCGCGCGCCGGATCGCCGTCCTGGCGGCCGACAAGAACAGACAGAAGGCCGCGCCTGATTTCCTCGAACCGCTTCGTCAGCTCACGCGCAACAGCCGCCGGTCGGTCGCCGAATACGGCCAGTGCATCGGCCAGGGTTTCGCTCAGCCGGTGCGGCGCCTCGTACCAGATCAGCGTTGCCGACAGCCCTGCCCGCTCAGCCTGCCGCAACCGCGCGAAGGCCACGCGGCGTGCCGCCGGGCGGGGCGGGGGAAAGCCCATGAACAGGAACGGCTGCGGCGGCAGGCCAGACAGCACCAGCGCGAGCGGCGCGGCACTCGGCCCCGGCACGCCACCCACATTCAGCCCGGCGTCAATCACCGCACGCACCAGCCGGTATCCGGGATCGGATACCAGCGGCATCCCGGCGTCGCTCACCAGCACGACACGGCATCCCTGGCGCAACAGGCCGAGTACCGCGGGAATGCGGCCCTCCTCGTTGTGATCATGCAAAGCCTGCAAGCGGGCACGAATGCCGAGCGCCGAGAGCAGCCGTCCCGTCACCCTCGTGTCCTCGCACAACACCAGGTCGGCCGTGCGCAATGCGGCCACGGCCCGCCGCGTCATATCTCCAAGGTTGCCGATCGGCGTGGAAACCAGCACAAGACCGCGGGGGACAGTGCTATCGTCGGATTCGGCGTCAGCAGGAGGAAATGCAGGTGATTCGTCGGACATTCGTGCTCCTGTCCGCCACCCTGGCCCTGGCGGCCTGTGCGGTCGGACCCTATGGCGGCCCCGGCAGCTATGGCGCCCCGCAATCCCTGGGGCAAGCGCCGCCGGGTGCGGTAGCGCCGGCGGGGCGGCGCGTGGCGATCCTGCTGCCGCTGTCCGGCCCGATGGCCGGCATCGGCCAGGCCATGCTGAACGCGGCGAAGCTCGCGCTGTCCGGCCCCGGCTCCCCCCCGCTCGAATCGTTCGACACGCAGGGCTCTCCGGCCGGGGCGGCCGCCGCCGCGCAGCAGGCCATCGCCCAGAAGGCCGGGCTGATCCTGGGGCCGCTCACCGCGCCCGAAACGGCCGCGGTCGCGCCGGTGGCGCGCGCCGCCGGGGTGAATGTGCTCGCGTTCACCAATGATTCGCAGCAGGCCGGCCCCGGCGTCTGGACTCTGGGCATCAGCCCGGGCCAGCAGGTCGGCCGGCTGGTGCGCGCTGCGCAGGCGGGCGGCCGCACGCGCCTCGCTGCCCTGGTGCCGAACAGCCCGTTCGGCCAGTCCCTGGCTTCCGCGCTGTCGCAGGATGCCGCCAGTGCCGGCGATCCGCCGCCACGGATCCAGACTTACGGAGGAAGCTTCGCGTCGATGAACGCCGCCGCGCGCGACATCTCGGATTACGCGAACCGGCGTGGGCCGCTGGATGCGCGGATCAAGGCCGCGAACAGTCAGGGCACCGCCGCTGGGCGCGTTTTGGCGCATCGTTTGGCCCGCCAGCCGATCCCGCCCGCCCCGTTCGACGGGCTGCTGCTGGCCGCGACCGGCGAGAACCTGCGAGAAATGGCAACTTTACTGCCTTATTATGACATGGCCCAACCGCAGGTCCGGCTCATGGGTCCGATGCTCTGGGCGCAGCAGGCCAGCCAGATCGCGGGCGTCTCCGGCCTGGCGGGGGCCTGGTATCCTGCCCCCGACCCGACAACGCGCATTCCCTTCACTGTCCAATACACCCAGGCCTACGGCAGCGCGCCGCCGCTGGTTGCCGATCTTGCGTTCGATGCCGCCGCCATCGCCCGCGTCGCGGCTGACGGTCCGGGCTTCACCGCCGGCGCGCTCACCAGCCCGGCCGGCTTCACCGGCGTGGATGGGCCGATCGTGCTCACGCAGGGCGGCCATGTTCGGCGCGGGCTCGCGCTGTTCCGGATCGCCCCCGGCGGCGGAACGATGATCCAGCCGGCGCCGGCGACGCTGACCGGGCCAAGCAGCTAACGTCCGCCGGATCAATGGCGGCTCCTTCCGGCCTGCGGTCCGGCGCGATTGCGTTGGCCGCCGTGGCGATCGGCGGCGTGCCGGTCGCCGGGCTGTTGTTGACATGGCTGCGGCCCGATCTGCCCTGGATGGCGCCCACCGCGATCGGGCTGACCGGCATCGCGGCCATCGGCATCGCCGCCCTGTGGGTGCGTGACGCGGCACGGCTTTCCGCCGTGCTGCGCGGTGCGGCGCTGGACGATCCGGCGCGGCTGCCGGCCATCGCACCACCGGCCCTGCCACCGATGGCCGTCCTCGCGCGTGAGGCGAAGCGGCTGGCCCACCGCCAGGCCGCGCGAATGGATGTCCTGGAACGGCAATTGCGGGCGGACGAGGCGATCGTCGCCCGACTGCCCGACCCGCTGATCGTACTGGCGGCCGACCGGTCGGTGCGCCGCACGAACGCCGCCGCGCACGCCGCCTTCGGCGCCGACATTCCCGCCGTGCTGCGCCATCCGGGCCTGCGCGCGGCGATCGACCGGGCGCTGGCCGATCGCGCGGTTCAGGGCGTGGAGTTGAGTTTCGCCGCCCCGGTGCCGCGGGAGGTGCAGGCCACGGTGATCGCCATGGAAACGCCGCTCTCCGATGGCGGTCAGGTGCTGGTGGTACTGTCGGACCGCACGCGCGAGCGGGCGGTGGAACGGATGCGCGCGGATTTCGTCGCCAATGCCAGCCACGAACTGCGCACGCCGCTCGCCAGCCTGATCGGCTTCATCGACACGCTGCGCGGCCCCGCGGCGGATGATCCGCCGGCGCAGATCCGCTTCCTCGGGATCATGGCCGAGCAGGCGGCGCGGATGAACCGGCTGATCGACGACCTGCTGAGCCTGTCGCGTGTGGAGTTGACCGAGCACCAGCCGCCCTCGGAGCGCGTCGATCTCGCCCGGCTTCTTCCCCGCATCGTGGCGACGTTCGAGCCACGCATCGCCGCGCGCCATGTGCGGCTCGACCTCGATCTGGCCGAGACGCTGCCCCCGGTGCCGGGCGACCCCGACCAGCTGGCGCAGGTGCTGGGCAACCTGCTGGACAATGCGCTGAAATATGGGCCGGAGGGCGGGCGGATCGGGCTGTCGGCCGAACCGGTTCCGGCCGGCAGCCCCTGGCCGGCCCGACCGGGCGTGGTGATCGCCGTGCGAGACGACGGGCCCGGCATCCCGCGCGCCCATCTGCCGCGGCTGACCGAGCGGTTCTATCGCGTGGACAAGGGCCGCTCCCGCGCCGTGGGGGGCACCGGGCTCGGGCTTGCCATCGTCAAGCACATCGTCAACCGCCATCGCGGGCAACTGCTGATCGAGAGCGAGGAAGGCGCGGGCGCGACCTTCCGCATCTGGCTGCCGAGCGGGCCATGAATGCGCCGCCCCGCTTGTGTGCGGCCGCGCGCCGTCCTAACTGAGCGCGCATGAGCGAGACCCCGAAGACCGATCCCGAGACCACACCGCAACCTGCGCCCGAGGCTGCCGCGGCGGAGCCCGCCTCCCCCGAGGCGCTGATGCAGGCCGCCGCCGCGCGCATCGCCGCCCTGGAGGCCGAGCGCGACGATTTCCGGGACCGCTGGATGCGCTCCGAGGCCGAGATGGCCAATCTGCGCGCCCGCACGCGGCGCGAGGTGGACGAGGCGCGGCTGTACGCGGTGCAGAAATTCGCCGCCGACGTGGCGGAGGTCGCGGAAAATCTCCGCCGCGGGCTGGACAGCCTGCCGGCGGCGGAGGCCGACGAGCCGGCGCTGGTGGCCCGCCTGCGCGAAGGCTTCGCCGGGATCGAACGCAGCTTCCTCGGCACGCTGGAGCGCCACGGCATCCGCAGCGACGACCCGACCGGCGCACCGTTCGATCCCAACCTGCACCAGGCGATGGCCGAGCAGGACTCGGCCGAGCATCCGCCCGGCACCGTGCTGCAGGCATGGACCCGCGGATGGACCCTGAACGGGCGGCTGCTGCGCCCGGCCATGGTGGTGGTCGCCAAGACCGCGCCGGCCAATGATGCCGAGGCCGCCAAGGTGGACACGACTGCCTGATGGCTAAATCACAAGCCCGCCATCGACCCGCAGCGCCTGCCCGGTAATGTAACTACCCCCCGGCCCGGCCAGAAAAGCGATGGCCGCGGCCACCTCGTCAGGGGTGCCAAGGCGGGCGAGCGGGATGCGGCCGGTCTGGGCGGCAGTGCGCGCCGGATCGAGTGCCGCGGCTGCCCCCTCATCCTTGCGGATGAAACCCGGCACCACCGCGTTCACGCAGACCGATGGGGCGAGTTCGATCGCCAGCGCCCGCACCAGCGCCTCCAGCCCCGCCTTCGCCGCCGCGGACGCCGCGAAGACCGGCAGATCGGGGCGGAAAGCATGGGCGACGAAACTGCTGACCGCGATCACCCGCGCATCGCCCGCCGCCCGCAGATGCGGCGCGGCGGCGCGCGCCAACCGGGCGAAACTGCCCAGGATCGCCGCCAGCGAGTGTTCCAGCGCCGCGTCGCTCAGCGCGGCGAGCGGGGTTGGATCGGCAAAACCGGCGACATGGATCAGCCCGCCAAGCCCGCCGAAGCGCCCGACCGCGATATCGACCAAAGCCGCCGGCAGGGCCGGATCGGCAAGGTCGCCCAGGGCTGTTTCAACCGGCGCACCGGCCGCCCGCGCGGCCTGCGCGACGGCGGAAAGCCCAACCTCGTTGCTCCTGGTGTGCAGCAGCAGGCCCGTGCCGGGCGCGGCCAGGCGGCGGACGACGGCGGCGCCGATGCCGCTCGCGGCACCGGTGACGAGCAGCACGCGCGCGGAGGATGGAGAGAGGGTTGGCATCGCCCGATGTTACGCACGCGCCCGTACGGTGGCGAATCCGCCCCCATGGTGGTTCCGCATGTCGTGATCGCCGCTGCCGAACATGCGGTTGTAGGCTGCATGCAATCAGGGGGGCTTCCGGCCGTGAAACGTGTTGCTGTCGCCAGCCTGGCGCTTCTTGCCGGCTTCATGGTGGTGCGCGCCGCACAGGCGGCACCGCCGGTGGTGGTGGAATTGTTCACCTCCCAGGCCTGCTCGTCCTGCCCGCCGGCCGATGCGTTCCTGGCCCGTCTCGTGGCCCGGCGGCCGGATGTCCTGGCGCTGGACATGCATGTCACCTACTGGGACCGGCTGGGCTGGCGGGATCGCTTCTCCCTGCCGGCGGTGACGGCGCGGCAGGAGTGGTACGCAAAGCTGATGAACCGGCGCAACGTGTTCACCCCGCAGATAGTGATCGGCGGAGTGCGGCAGGCGATCGGGTCCGACCGGGCGGCCGTGCGGGCGGCGATCGCCCGGGTGAAGGCGCTGGCGCCGCCGTCAGTGCCCATCCGTCTTGCCGCCACCGCCGGCGGTGGGCTTGAGATCAAGGCGGATCCCGGCCACGGCACCGGCACGTTGTGGCTGATCGGGTTCGATCCGCATCATGTCACCCCGATCGGCGGCGGCGAGAACGCCGGGCGCACGCTGAACGAGGCGAATGTCGTCCGTTCCCTCAAGGCGGTGGGCAACTGGCGCGGCCAAGCCATGCAGGTCGGCGTGAGCCGGCCGGCCGGGCAGCGCACGGCGGTGCTTCTGCAAGCCCCGGACGGCCGCATTCTGGGAGCGGGCGTGCTGCCACCGGGCTGATGCAGATGCAGGTTGCGGCGATCATCCGAACGTGATGGCGGACAATAAATCCAGGTCTCCGGCTATCATGTCGCCGCTTCATCTCCACATTCTCTCCACATTATCCCTGTCTGTTTGATGCCTGCGCAAGTTGCGCGTGCAACGAATTGGGGCGTGCCACGTTCCATTCGGGCGCTGTGATTGCCGCTTCAACAAACGGGAGACTCCGCATGACTTCCAAAATGATCCGGTACGCGATGCCGGGCATTCTGATTGCTTCGCTGTCCGGCTTTACGCTGCTGTCCGCATCCGCCCAGGCGGCCGGCACCGCGGCCCCGGCAGCCAATCCCCCGGCGGCGACCGCGCCGAAAACCGCGGCGCCGAATCCTGCGGCCATGGTGGAGCAGCGGATCGCAGACCTGCACACCAAGCTGAAGATCACGCCGGCCGAAAGCACGTTGTGGAACAATTTCGCCACGGTGATGCGCGGAAACGCGAAGCACATGGACGGCCTGTTCCAGCAGCGCATGACCATGGCCGGCAAGATGACCGCGCTGCAGAACATGCAGTCCTACGCGCAACTCGCACAGGCGCATGCGGACGGCATGGCCAAGCTGCTGGCCGCCTTCACGCCGCTGTACAACGCGATGCCGGCTGCCCAGAAGAGCATGACGGACCAGGTGTTCGACTCCTACGCCGCCCGTCACGCGGCCGCCCACACCCAGAAAGGTCAAGCGAAATGAACGGAACCTCCGCGCGCCGCAAGGTCGCGCTGACAGGCATGGCGGTGCTGCTGGTGGGCGCGCTTGCAGCCCCGGCGCTGGCCCAGCCCTACGGGCCACCCGGGTATGGCCCCCAGCGTGGCGATCATTTCCGCCGCCCGCCGCCGCGGCGGTGGAATTACAACCGCTATCCGGGGGTGGTCTATGCCCCTCCGCAGCAATTCTACGCACCGCCAACGGTGTATTATCCGCCGCCGCCGGCCTACTATTCGGCGCCGGCGCCAGGGCTTTCCTTGAACTTCCTGTTCCCGCTGGGTAACTGAGGAGGCGCGCGGCCGTCGCCGCCGGGCGGAGCGCGGGGCAGGCCGGGAGCGATCGGGTGAATGCAGACTCCGTGGCGGCAGCTACAGAACCGCCTGCCGTAAAACCCGTATCCGCCGCTGAATTGCGGGTGGTGATGACCGGGCTGATGCTGGCGCTGACGCTGGCAGCACTCGATCAGAACATCGTCGCCACCGCCCTGCCGCAGATCGTGAGTGATCTGGGCGGCCTTGCCCACCTGTCCTGGGTGGTTACCGCCTTCCTGGTCGCGTCCACCTCCACCGCCCCGCTGTACGGCAAGCTGAGCGACATGTACGGCCGCAAGCCGGCGTTCATGGTGTCGATCGTGGTATTCCTGGCCGGTTCGGCGCTGTGCGGGCAGGCGCGCGGGATGGTCGGGCTGATCGGCTTCCGCGCGGTGCAGGGCATCGGCGCCGGCGGCCTGATCACCCTGGCGCAGACCACCATCGGCGATCTGGTGACCCCGCGGGAGCGCGGGCGCTATCAGGGGCTGTTCGCGGCGGTATTCGCCGCATGCAGCGTCGCCGGGCCGCTGCTGGGCGGGATCATCACCCAGGCGCTGTCCTGGCGCTGGATCTTCTATGTGAACATTCCGGTGGGCGCCGCGGCGCTGGTGCTGATCGGGGTGGGGCTGAAGCAGCGCCCGCCGCGCCGGGCGCACCGGATCGACCTCGCCGGCGCCGCACTGCTGATCGGCGCCACAAGCTGCACCCTGCTGATGCTCAGCTGGGGCGGCAGCGTGTATCCCTGGGCCTCGGCCCCGGTCATTGGCCCGGCGCTGGCTGCCGTCGTGCTGTTCGTGCTGCTGGTCCGCACCGAGCGGCGCGCGGCCGAGCCGATCCTGCCGCCGCCGCTGTTCGCGGACCGCGTGTTCGTTCTCGGCACCGCCGGGATCGGCTTTGCGGCCATGGCGCTGTTCGCGGCGGTGATCTTCCTGCCGCTGTTCTTCCAGCTGGTGATGGGCGCGAGCCCGACCACGGCGGGGCTGCTGCTCGCGCCGCTGATGGGCGGGGTGATCGTCTCCTCCTTCGGCGGCGGGAGGCTTGTGTCCGCCACCGGGCGCTACAAGACGATCACTCTGGCCGGGCTCGCGGCCGCCACCCTCAGCTTCCTGGTGATGGCCTGGGCCGGCCAATCGGGCGGCGGCGTGTGGCCGATCGAGGCAGCGCTGGTGCTGCTGGGCCTGGGCATCGGGCTGACCACGCCGAACCTGACCACGGCGATCCAGAGCGCGGTGCGCCGCGCGGACCTGGGGGCGGCCACCTCGGCCACCGCGTTCTTCCGCTCGCTGGGCGGCGCGCTCGGGGTGGCGCTGGCAGGCGCGATCCTGACGATGCGGCTGCATAGCCTGCTGCCCGGCGGCCACGGCGGCGCCGCGCTGCTGACCGGTGGGGTGAGCCGGATCGCGACCTTGCCGCGGGCACAGCACGATCTGGTGGTCTTCGCCTATCGGCACGCCCTGGCCACCACCTTCCTGGCCGGAGCGGCGATCACCGCGCTCGCCTTCTTCAGCGTGCTGTTCCTCCCGGAACGGCAGTTGACGGGCGGATGAATCAAATATCAAGGCATCCGGCTCATATCTGAACGCATAAATCTTATCCGCGGCCGGCACGTTATTCCCCGCGTCCCGTGGGCCATCTGTCGGACCCAGCCCAGACCCCGCCACCGGATGAGGCGGCTCTCGGTCCGGATATCAGGAGATTGCAGATGACCAAGACGATTTTCGCCCTTGCGGCGGCCGCCATGCTTGCCACCGGCTCGGTGGCCTACGCCGGCACCAATGCCCCGGTGACGGGCCCGGCGCGGCCGATCTATTCGGAGCAGTTCGTGAACACCCACCAGGGCAACAACGCCGAGCAGCGGTTCGCCGTGGACGGGCCGAAGGTGCAGCTGGGCGGCAGCCTGGCAGTGATCCCCGGCAGCAACCGCCCACAGCTTTCCGAGGCCGAGCAGGCGCTGATCAACCAGGCCGGCTGACCCCGCACCGGGTCACCGCGAACGCCTTGCCGAAGGGGGCCGGTCCGCAAGGACCGGCCCTTTTCGTTGCACCCCGCCCGGCCGGCCGCCATCTGGCCGCCGGTCGGCACCCGGCGTATCGTGCCCGGAAAATGGAGGGTTCGGATGCGTCAGGAGCATGACAGTCTCGGCACGGTCGCGGTGCCGGACAATGTGTATTGGGGCGCGCAGACCGCCCGCGCCATCGAGAATTTCCCGATCTCGGGCGTGAGCCTCGCCCATTATCCGAACCTGCTGCGGGCGCTGGCGATGGAGAAGAAGGCCGCCGCCATCGCCAATACCGAACTCGGCAAGCTTCCGGCCGAGCTGTGCCAGGCCATCGCCGCCGCGGCGGACGAGGTGATCGGCGGCGCGCTGCATGACCAGTTCCCGATCGACGTGATCCAGGGCGGCGCCGGCACCTCCACCAACATGAACATGAACGAGGTGCTGGCCAACCGTGCGCTGGAACACCTGGGGCATCCCCGCGGCGCCTACCAGCATCTGCACCCGAACGACCATGTGAACCTCAGCCAATCCACCAACGATGCCTACCCGACGGCCGTTCGGCTGGCCGTGGTGCTGTCGCAAAGCGACCTGGGCACGGCACTCGGCCAGCTTGCGGACACCTGCGAGGCAAAGGGCATGGCCTTCGCCGCGGTGGTGAAGCTCGGCCGCACCCAGATGCAGGATGCCGTGCCGATGACGTTGGGGCAGGAGTTCGGAGCCTTCGCCGCCACCATCCGGGAGGACATCTCGCGCATGGCCGAGGCTTCCGCCCTGCTGCGGGAGGTGAACCTGGGCGGCACCGCGATCGGCACGCGCATCAACGCCGATCCGGCCTACGGCCCGCTCGCCATCCGCCATCTGTCGGTGATCTCGGGCGTCGAACTCGTCCAGTCGGCCAACCTCGTCGAGGCGAGCTGGGACATGGGCGGGTTCGTGATGTTCTCGGGCGTGCTGAAGCGGGTGGCGACGAAGCTGTCCAAGATCGCGAACGATCTGCGGCTGCTCTCCTCCGGCCCGCGCGGGGGCATCGGCGAGATCGCACTGCCCGCCCGGCAGCCCGGCAGCTCGATCATGCCCGGCAAGGTGAACCCCGTGATCCCGGAGGTGGTGAACCAGGTGTGCTTCCAGGTGATCGGCAACGACCTTGCCGTGACCATGGCGGCGGAGGCCGGCCAGCTCCAGCTCAACGCGTTCGAGCCGCTGATCGCGCACAACGTCCTGGGATCGCTGTCGCTGCTGACCAATGCGGTCAAGACGTTCACCTTGCGCTGCGTCTCCGGCATCGAGGCGCGGGAGGCGGATTGCCGCCGCCATCTGGAGGCCGGCACCGCCACCGTCACCGCGCTGGTGCCCTGGCTCGGTTACGAGCGGGCAGCCGAGATCGCGAAGCTCGCCCTCACATCGGGACGGACGGTGCGGGAACTCGCGGCGGAGGCGCTGCCGGGACAGGATGTGTCGGTGATCCTCGATCCGGCCCGCCTCGTCGGATAACCGCGCAGCGGGTTAGCCCGAAAGTGCCGGGACAGATCGCGGTGCTGGTGCTGGCGCACAAGCCGGCACCGCTTGCCCACCTGCTGCCGCTGTTGTCGCCCCCGCTGGACGTGTTCGTGCACATGGATGCGAAGTCGCCGTTCGATCCGGCCGGATTCGCCCTGCCCCCGAACGCGCGGTGGGTGGAGCCGCGCCGGGCGGTGTTCTGGGGCGGCTTCAGCATGGTGCAGGCCACGCGCGATCTCCTCGCCGCCGCCCTCTCGGCAGGGCCGGACTATGCCCGCTTCGTACTCATCAGCGGCGATGCCCTGCCATTGCACCCATCGCCGCAACTGGCCGCACGGCTGCTCGCCGGCGAGGCCGAATGGATCAATCTCCACCAGGTCGAGGACGATCCGCAGACCCGGGGGGAGCCGCAAACCGCCACCAAGGCGCGGCTGGGCTGGGAGCATCCGGGCCGGTTCCATAACTTCTCCGCCTGGGACCATGTGCTGACCAACCCCTTCACCGCGGCGGAGACGATGGCGGCCTACGGAGTGCCGGCGGACGCGGCCGGGCGGTTGCGTGGCGAGGCGATGCAGCTCGCGGGCAGCATTCTCGCGCACCTGCCGCCGCGCCCCCGGCTGTTCGAGACCTTCTACTTCGGCAGCCAGTGGTGGGCGCTGTCCCGCGCGATGATCCGAGACCTGCACGACGACATCTTCTCCACGGCGATGGAGGATTATTTCCGCTTCATGGAGGTGCCGGACGAGCATTTCTTCCATTGCCTCGTCGGCCGGCGGATGCAGGCGCCGGACGGTGCCGCCTTCACCCGCACGCATGGGCCGATGTGGGTCGATCCGCAGGTGCCGCCGACCCGGGAAGCACGGTTGACGGCGGCGGCCCTGCGGCAGGCCGCACAGCACACCGGCTGCCTGTTCGCCCGCAAATACGACCCCGCGGCGGCGCCGGACATCGCGGCCGCGATCGGCGCGGGGCGGTATTTCGAGGATGTGCCGGGCTTCGCCCCGGCATAGCGGCGCATACCCCCGAAACCGCGGCTTTCCATTGACAGGCGGGCGCCACGGTCTATAACGCGCGCTCTCTGGCAGCGGGCGATCCCCGCGGCCTTGCTCGTGCGCCTTCCGCCCGGGCTCGTTGATTGACAGGAAGCCGGCTGATGTTCGCAGTGATCCGTACGGGCGGGAAACAGTACCGCGTCGTCCCCAACGACGTGCTGAAGGTCGAGAAGCTGGACGCGGAGCCGGGCAGCACGGTCACGTTCACCGATGTGCTGGCCATGGGCAGCGACGGCAGCCTGACGCTGGGCGCCCCGGTCATCGCCGGGGCCACCGTCACAGCGACCGTGGTGGCGCAGGACCGGCTGGACAAGGTGATCATCTTCAAGAAGCGGCGCCGGCAGAACAGCCGCCGCAAGAACGGGCATCGCCAGCACGTGACCGTGCTGCGCATCGCCGGCATCTCCGCCGGCTGAGAATCAGGGAACTCGACCCATGGCACACAAGAAGGCGGGCGGCTCGTCCCGCAACGGGCGCGACACCGAAGGCCGCCGCCTCGGCGTGAAGAAGTTCGGCGGCGAGAAGGTGATCGCCGGGAACATCATCATCCGCCAGCGCGGCACCAAGGTGAAGCCGGGCCAGCATGTCGGCCTCGGCCGCGACCACACGATCTTCGCCCTCATCGACGGCCATGTGCAGTTCGAGCACAAGATCGAGGGCCGGCTGCATGTTTCCGTCACCCCGCTGCCGAAGGCCGCCGAATAGCCGCCTCCGGCCGCACCGGATTTTTTGCGCGGGGGTCGGCGGCAGCCGGCCCCCGTTGTTTTTGATAGGCTGCATCGCCGGATTGCCCCGCGGATAGCAGTTGACAGGCCACCCCGATGAAATTCCTCGATCAGGCGAAGATCTACGTGCGATCCGGCGACGGCGGGAACGGCGTGACCGCGTTCCGGCGGGAGAAATACATCGAGTTCGGCGGGCCGGACGGCGGCAACGGGGGCAAGGGCGGCGATATCGTCTTCGTGGCCGTGGAGAACCTCAACACCCTGATCGACTTCCGCTATTCTCAGCATTTCCGCGCGCCCAAGGGCGGCAACGGCGCGGGGTCGGACCGCACAGGCGCCAATGCGGGCGATGTGGTCATCAAAGTGCCGGTGGGCACCCAGATCCTCGCCGACGACCGGGAAACCCTGCTGGCGGACCTCGACCGGCCGGGCAGGCGCATCACCCTGCTGCGCGGCGGGGACGGCGGCTTCGGCAACACGCATTTCAAATCCTCCACCAACCGCGCCCCGCGCCGGGCCGATGCCGGCTGGCCGGGAGAGGAACGGTGGGTCTGGCTGCGGCTGAAGCTGATCGCCGACGCCGGGCTCATCGGCCTGCCGAATGCCGGCAAATCCCCCTTCCTCGCCGCCGTTTCGGCCGCGCGGCCGAAAGTGGCGGACTATCCGTTCACCACGCTCCATCCGCAGCTCGGCGTGGTGCGCCTGTCGATGGCGGAGGAGTTCGTGCTGGCCGACATCCCCGGCCTGATCGAGGGCGCGCACGAGGGCAGCGGCCTCGGCGACCGCTTCCTTGGCCATGTGGAGCGCTGCGCGGTGCTGCTGCACCTGATCGACGGCGCGGCGGGAGACGTGGTGCAGGCTTGGCGCACGGTGCGCGCGGAGCTGGCGGCCTATGGCGCCGGGCTGGCCGAGAAGCCGGAGATCCTCCTGCTGAACAAGGCCGACGCGATGAGCCCGCGCGAGGCGTCCGCCCGGCGCAGCGCCCTCGTCCGCGCTTCCGGCGCGCCGGTGCTGCTGGGTTCCGGCGTCAGCGGGCAGGGCGTGCCGGAAGCGCTGCGGACGTTGATGGACCGGGTGCAGGCGGCGCGGCGGGCCCGGACGGACGCGCAGGTGCAAGCGGGGGCATCGTGATCACGCCCGCGCTGTCCGCCGCGCGCCGCCTCGTCGTCAAGATCGGCAGCTCGCTGGTCGTGGACGACGCCGCGCCGCGCACCGCCTGGCTCCATGCCATCGCCGCCGACATCGCCGGGCTGCGCGAGGGCGGCGTGGAGGTGATCGTGGTCTCCTCCGGCGCCATCGCGCTCGCCCGCCGCGCGCTCGGGCTCACCCAGAACCGGCTGCGGCTGGAAGAGAAGCAGGCGGCGGCCGCGGTCGGGCAGATCCGCCTCGCCCAGGCCTGGAGCACCGCACTTTCCGCCCACGGCCTGACCGCCGCGCAGCTTCTGCTCACGCTGGACGACACCGAGGACCGCCGCCGCTACCTCAATGCGCGCGCGACGCTGACGACGCTGTTCGGCCTGTCCGCCGTGCCGGTCATCAACGAGAACGATTCGGTCGCCACCTCGGAAATCCGCTTCGGCGACAACGACCGCCTCGCCGCGCGCGTGGCCGAGATGGTGGAGGCGGATCAGCTCGTCCTGCTGTCGGACATCGACGGGCTCTACACCGCCGATCCGCGGACGGACCCCTCCGCCCGCCACATCCCGGTGGTGGCGGCGATGTCGGCGGAGATCGAGGCGATGGGGGGCGAGCCGCCGCCGGGCTATTCCTCCGGCGGCATGCGCACCAAGCTGGCGGCGGCGCGGATCGCCACCCAGGCCGGCTGTGCGATGGCGATCGCCCAGGGGCAGGCGGCGCACCCGTTGGCGGCCCTTGCCGCGGGCGCGCCCTGCACCTGGTTCCTCCCCGCACCCGAGGGGCGGTCCGCGCGCAAGCGCTGGATCGCCGGCAGCCTGCAGCCGCTGGGCGCGCTCAGCGTCGATGCCGGCGCGGCGCGCGCCCTGGCCGGCGGCGGCTCGCTGCTGCCGGCCGGCGTGCGCGGGGTCGAGGGGCGGTTCGCCCGCGGCGACGCGGTCCGCGTGTGCGGGCCGGGCGGGGCGGAGCTGGCGCGCGGGTTGATCGCCTATGGCAGCGAGGATGCGCGGCGCATCATCGGCCACCGTTCGGAGGA
>DATKQI010000116.1:0-5255 GCA_035532755.1 Acetobacteraceae bacterium | reverse complement strand
CGCGTTGGCCGTCGCGATATTGTTCTTCATCGCCGGCACGCCCCAGGTGGTGGGCAGGCCGGCGACATCGTAGCTTTCCTTGATCGTCATCGGCACGCCGAACAGCGGCGGCAGGGCGGCATCCTTTCCGCGCCTGCGGTCCAGCGCGCGGGCGCGTTTGCGGGCGCGATCGAAATCGCGCACCACCACCGCGTTGATCGCGCCGTCATGCCGCTCGATCCGGCCGATGCAGTGGTTCAGCAGTTCCAGGCAGCCGATCCGGCCGGCGCGCAGCATGGTGGCGAGCTTCTTCGCCGGCAGATGGTGCAGTTCGGTCATGGATGGCTCCCCGCTTCGAGGCACGCATTTGGCCGCCGGTTCAGGGGCGGGATCAAGGGGCGGCGTGCGGCTTCGTGTTCGGAACGACGGGGCTGTGCGTGCGGCCGGCGGCGGACATGGAGCGGGGCAGCATGGTTCCGTCCAGCTTCAGCACCTCGCCCAGCCACAGCGCGTGGACCAGATGGTCATCCTGCGGATTGTCGGTGTTGGGATGGACGAACACGGTGAGGCCGAGGCGGTTGAGCATCAGCCAGGGCACCAGGGTGGGGAAGATTTCGGTGGCGAAGGCGATCTGGAACATCGCCTTCGGGTGCGGGCCCACCGGTTCGTCATGCCAGGCGCCGATCTGTGCGGCGAACCGTTCATCCACCCAGGCGCGCAGCCTGGCCGCGCGGTCCCGGCTCTCGCCGGGGTCGTAGTAGATGTGGGCGTGGTAGCTTGCGATGTCGGCGATCGGGGCGGGTTCGGCGGCTGGCGGCATCGGGTGGCACCTTTTGCGGGATGCCGGCCAGCATACACGCCGCCGCCGATTCAGGCAGGCATCAGGATGGGGCGCTCTGGGCTGCCACCGCGCCGCCGACCTCCGCCCGCGATGCCGCGCGGCCGTAGGTGACGTAAAGCGCGAGGCCGGTGAACAGGAAGCCGCCCGCGAGGTTGCCGAGGGTGACGGGGATCTGGTTCCAGATCCACCAGTCGAAAATGCTGACCTTCGCACCCAGCATCATCCCGGCGGGGATGACGAACATGTTGACCACCGAATGCTCGAACCCCTGGGCGAAGAAGGCGAGGATGGGCATCCACATCGCCGCGATCTTGCCGATGACGGAGGTGGTGCAGAGCCCCATCACCACGCCCATGCAGACCATCCAGTTGCACAGCATGCCCTTGACGAAGGCGGTGAGCATGCCCGCGGCACCGGCATGGGCGTAGGCGAGGGTTTTGAGCTGCGAGACCGCGACGATGCGCGCGGCCACGCCCGCCACCGGCGCGTGGCCGGCCATGGTGAGCGCGATCACCAGCAGTGCTGCGTACAGCACGCCGCCGATCAGGTTGCCGATGAACACCCACACCCAGTTCATGATCATCCGGTCGATGCCGGTGCGCCCGGCCATGACCGCCATCGGCACCGAGGCGAAGTTGCCGGTGACGAGTTCGAGGCCCAGCAGCACGATCATCACGAAGCCGACCGGGAAGATGAGCGCACCCACCAGCAACTGCCCGGTATCGGTGGCGGCCCCGAGCGCGAGGCTGGTGGCGATGCCGAGCAGTGCGCCCGACAGGCCGCCGCGGATCAACAGATCGACCGGGCCGAGCGCGGCCTTCGCCGCCCCGGATTCGATCATGGCACGCACGATGTCGGTAGGCTTCACGGCATCCATCTCGGCCCTCCATCCAGGGTTTCCCGTTGGGGGAGAAGCAAGTGCCGTGCCGGACGGGGTGTGTGGGGTTGATCGTGGGTTGGGTGCTGGAATGGCGCGGTGGGTGCTCTGAATTGCCTGTAAATCGGACTT
The DNA here is from genome assembly GCA_035532755.1 of Acetobacteraceae bacterium. GTDB lineage: Bacteria > Pseudomonadota > Alphaproteobacteria > Acetobacterales > Acetobacteraceae > DATKQI01. The sequence continues at coordinate 3,426 of DATKQI010000116.1, read as the reverse complement.
TTCTAGAGCAAATGGACTCATTTCAGAATTGAATTGCCTGTTTATTGGCAATTTGCGCATAATTTAATCAAATTGGGGATGGCGGTGCGAATCGCCCCTGCCGTCATGCCGGCGCAGGCGGGGTTCACGCGGGCAGGTCGCCGGTCTGGGCCTGCGGGCCTGGATATCGGCCTTCGCCGGTATGACGGTGGTGGGGCGGCCGGGGTGGGCCGGGGTTCTCCCCCCGGCCCTCTTGGCGGCCGTTCAGTGCGAGGTCCAGCCCTTGTACTGGGCGACGTTGGCGGCGGTGATCAGGTGCGGCTGCATCAGGACGACCTTGTGGGCGAGCTTCTTGCCCTGGAGCAGCTTGTTGCCCATCGCCACCGCGCGGGCGGCCATGGTGTAGGGGTCCTGCGTCGCGTCCGCGACGATCAGGGAGCCCTTTGCCTTCAGCGCCTGCTCGATATCCGGCGAGCCGTCCACGCTCACGATGATCATCTCGCTGCGGTGAAGCTGCTTCGCGGCCAGTTCGGCGCCGATGGAGGTGGGATCGTTGATGCCGAACACGCCGTCGATATGGGGGAAGCGCGTCAGCAGGCCCTGCATCATGGCGAAGCCGCCATCGCGCGAGCCCTTCGCATCCAGATTGTCGGACAGCAGCTTCAGGCCGGGGTTCTTCGCCAGCACCTGCTTGCAGCCCTTCACCCGGTCCGTCACCGCGGAGACCTGCGGGCCGTTGATGATGACGACGTTGCCCTTCCCCTTCAGCCGCTTCGCCATGTACTGGCAGGCGATGTAGCCGGCGCGGACGTTGTCGGTCATGATCGTCGCGTTCGCGCCCTGGGCGGCGACATCGAACGCCACCACCGGCACGTGGGCCGCCTGCGCCTTCTTCACCGCCGGGAGGATGGCGACGGGATCGGCCGCGTTCAGCAGGATGAGGCTGTCGCCGGCGGCGACGAAATTGTCCATCTGCGTGAACTGCTTGTTCAGGTCATAGTCCGACGCCGTGGTGGTGACCTGCACCTTCGGGTTCAGCTTCTTCGCCTCGGCCGCCGCACCTTTCGCCGCGGCGACGAAATACGGGTTGCCGAGCGAGCCCACGGTGATGCCGAGCTTGGCGAGCGGCGCGGCCTGCGCGGCCGTGCCGAAAGAGAGCACAAGCGCCGCGAGCGAGGCCATGTGCAGAAGCTTCTTGTTCAATTTCGTCTCCTCCGAGAATGCGTGCGCGATGGAATGGCCCGCCCGGCGGCGCGCGCGCCGGGCGGGGTGGGAAACTCAGGTGCGGGCGGCGCCGGTGCGGTAGCGATCGAGCGTGACCGCGATGATGATGACGAGGCCCTTGATGATGTACTGCCAGATGTCCGACACCCCCACCAGCACGAGGCCGTTGGTGAGGACGGCGATGATGAGCGCGCCGACCAGCGTGCCCCAGATGGAGCCGACGCCGCCGGTGAAGCTGGTGCCGCCGAGGATGACGGCGGCGATCGCATCCAGCTCATAGCTCTGGCCGAGCTGGAGGCCGTTCGCGGCATACAGGCGCGCGGCCGACATCACCCCGCCGAGGCCGGCGAGCAGGCCGGAGATGACATAGACGGTGAGCAGCACGCGCCAGACCTTGATGCCGGCCAGGTGCGCCGCATCCGGGTTGCCGCCCACCGCGTACACCCGCATGCCGAACACCGTGCGCCGGAGCAGGAACCACGAGACCACGACCACCACGAAGGCGATCACCACGAGCCAGGGGATGCCGAGGAAGCTGCCGTTGCCGATGAAGGCGAAAGGCAGGTGGGCGTTGAACACCGTGTTGTCCCCGCCCAGCAGGCGGGCGACGCCGCGCACGGCGGTGAGCGCGCCGAGCGTGACGATGAAGGACGGCAGGCGCACCAGCGCGATGAGCAGCCCGTTCGCCGCGCCGAACACCACACCGCCCGCGAGCCCGGCGGCGATGCCGAGCATGCCGAGGCCCGGCAGCTTCGAGACGATGACGGCGAGCATGGCCGCGACCGCGAGGATGGAGCCCACCGAGAGGTCTATCCCGCCGGTGAGGATCACGAACGTCATCCCCGCGGCCATCACGATGTTGATGGCGGCCTGCTGGGTGACGATGGAGACGTTCTGCAATGTGAGGAAGCGGTGGGACATCAGCTCGAACCCGATGCACAGCAGCACCAGGATGGGCAGCATGCCGACCGCCTGCACCCAGGCGCCGACGCCGGGGCGGGTTCGGGCCGGGGGCGCGGCGTCGATCGTTTTCGCCTCGGGCGCTGCGTCCATGGGGCTTCTCCTGCTCAGGCCGCGCGCCGGGCGGCGCCGGTGGCGATGGCGATGACGGCTTCCTGGCTCAGCGGTGCTTCGGCGGTGGCGTGCAGTTCGCCGGCAAAGGCGCCATCGCGCATCACCAGCGCGCGATCGCAGATGCCGATGATTTCCGGCAACTCGCTGGAAATCACGACGATGGCCATGCCGGCGCGGGCCAACTGGTCGATCAGCCGGTAGATTTCGGATTTCGCGCCGACATCGATCCCGCGCGTCGGCTCATCCAGGAACACCACGCGCGGCTTCGTTTCCAGCAGCCTTGCGAGCAGCGCCTTCTGCTGGTTGCCGCCCGAGAGGCTGCCGACCACCACCGCATCCGACCGCGCGCGGATGGACAGGGCCGCGACCGCCTTGGCCGAGCGGCGGCGGGCGGCGGCGCGATCGAGGATGCCGGCATGGGCATCGCGGCCGATCACCCCGGTGACGATATTCTCCCGCACCGACATGTCGAGGAACAGGCCGAGCAGCTTCCGATCCTCGGTGAGATAGACCATGCCGGCGTCTATCACCTCCCCCGGGGTGCGGGCGGCGATCTCCTTCCCTTCCAGCACGATGCGGCCGCGGATGCGCCGGTCCGCCCCGCAGACGAGGCGGGCGAGTTCGGTGCGGCCGGCGCCGACGAGGCCGGCGATGCCCAGTACCTCCCCTTCATGCACCTCGAACGAGCAGCCGTGGACGCGCTTGCCGTCCGCGATGTCCTGCACCGAGAGCACCACGCGGCGGGTGGCTTCGGGGGGCTTGTGCTCCTTCTTGTAGAAGCCCGAGATGTCCCGCCCGACCATCATGCGCAGCAGGGCGTCCTCCGTCATTTCCGCGCGTGCCAGGGTGCCGATGTAGCGGCCATCGCGCAGCACGCTGACGCGATCGGCCAGTTCGTGAATCTCGGCCATGCGGTGGCTGATGTAGATGATGGCGAGCCCTTCCGCGCGGAGCTGGCGGATGAGATCGAACAGCCGGTCCGTCTCGCGCGAGGAGAGGGAGGTGGTAGGTTCGTCCATCACCAGGATGCGGGAGCGGGCGAGGAGCGCGCGGGCGATCTCCACGATCTGGCGTTCGGCGAGCGAGAGGGCGGCCACGCGCGTGCCGGGGCTGAAGGGCACGGCGAGGCGATCCAGCACCGGCTGGCAG
>DATKQI010000115.1:0-12613 GCA_035532755.1 Acetobacteraceae bacterium | reverse complement strand
GGCTATTGACGACTGGCGGCTGACGATGGGCGGTTGACGACCGGCAGCAACGCCGTCACCGGGCTGTCGGCCGGGGCGATCTGCGCTATGTTGCGCCGATCGTTCCGGAGATCGCCTGCATGAGCGAAACCGCCGCTCCCGCCAACCTGTTCGATCGCGCCATCCGCCGGATCGCCTCGGTCTGGCGCGACATGGCGGCGAGCGTGTCGGGCGACGAGGACGACAGCATCGCCGCGCAGATGCGCGCCTGTCTGGCCGGCCGTGGCGGCGAGGTCAGCGCCCGCTCGCGCGCGGCGAAGCTGGCCGAGACCTATCTCGGGCTCGATTTCTCCGGGCGCCTTGCCTTCCTGCGCACGCTGGCGAGCTTCGATTCCGATCCGGAGGCGGTGGATACCGCCTATGAGGCGGTTCGCACCGCGCCGGATGCCGATGTGCGCGCCGCGGCCAAGGCCAGGCTGCGCCACGTTCTGGAACCGCCCCGCCTGAAGCTGATGACCCAGTTCACCACCATCCCCGACGGGATGAAGTTCCTGGTGGATTTCCGGGCAACCCTGATGGAAGCAGCCAGGAAGGCACCCGATCTCGCCCCGCTGGAGGCGGACCTGCGGCGCCAGCTTGCGAGCTGGTTCGATGTCGGCTTCCTGGAACTGCGGCGCATCGACTGGACAAGCCCGGCGGCGCTGCTGGAAAAACTCGTCGATTACGAGGCGGTGCATGAAATCCGCTCCTGGCGCGATCTGAAGAACCGTCTCGATTCCGATCGCCGCTGCTATGCCTTCTTCCACCCGCGCATGCCCGACGAGCCGCTGATCTTCGTGGAGGTCGCGCTGGTGAAGGGGCTTGCCGATTCGGTGCAGCGCCTGCTGGACCACAGCGCCCCGGTGCAGGACCCGAAGCAGGCGGATACCGCCATCTTCTACTCGATCAGCAACTGCCAGAGCGGGCTCGCCGGCATCAGCTTCGGCAATTTCCTGATCAAGCGCGTGGTCGAGCTGCTCACGGCGGAGTTCCGCAACCTCAAGGCGTTCGCCACGCTCTCGCCGGTTCCGGGCTATTGCCGCTGGCTCGACGAAAAGCTCGCCGCCGCCGAGCCGGGCCTGCTGTCGGACGAGGAATCGGTGAACCTCGCCGCCGTGGCCCCGCCCGGCGCACAGGAAAGCGGGGCCCAGGCCCTGGCCGCGATCCTGGCCGACAAATCCTGGGTGCGCGATGGCGCGATGCAGAAGGCGCTCGCGCCGGTACTGGTGCGGCTGTGCGCGCGCTATCTGCTCGTCGAAGCACGCGGCAAGCGGGCGCTCGATCCGGTCGCGCATTTCCATCTGACGAACGGCGCGCGGCTGGAGCGGATCAACATGCTCGCCGATACCTCGACCAGGGGCGTGAAGGAAGGGGCGGCGCTGATGGTCAACTACCTCTACGACCCGGCCCGGATCGAGGAATACCACGAGGATTATGCCGGCGCGGGCAAGCGCAACGCCGCGACCACCGTGCGCCGGCTGGCGCGCGGCTGGGGCTGAGCCGGCGCAGGGATCGGGAAGGAATTGCCAGGATGAACGCACCCACCGGGCCGATCGCGGCCGCGCCGCCCTCCCGCCTGGCCGCGCTGCTGCAGGTCGAGCGCAAGCTGCTGTGGCTGTCGGCGTGGATGATCCACAACGCGAACCACATCCGCCCGAACCGGGACGGGCTGAAGGTGGGCGGGCATCAGGCCTCCTGCGCCTCGGTCATCCCGATCATGGCGGCGCTGTATTTCGAGATCCTGCGCCCGCAGGACCGGGTGGCGGTGAAGCCCCATGCGGGGCCGGTGTTCCACGCCATCAACTACCTGTTCGGCCGGCAGAGCATCGAGAAGATGGCCGGGCTGCGGCAGATGGGCGGGGTGCAATCCTACCCCTCGCGCGTGAAGGACGGGGCGGAGGTCGATTTCTCCACCGGCTCGGTCGGCCTGGGCGTGGCGATGACGAGCTTCAGCGCGCTGATTGCCGATTACGTGCGGCTGCATGGCCTCTCCCGCCCCGAACTGCCGGCCGGGCGCCACATCGCCATCGCCGGCGACGCGGAGCTGGACGAGGGCAACATCTACGAGGCGCTGCTGGAAGGCTAGAAGCACGACGTTCGCGATGTGTGGTGGATCATCGACTACAACCGCCAGAGCCTCGATTCCGTGGTGCCGGACCGGCTGTTCGGGCGGATCGAGGGGCTGTTCCGCGATATGGGGTGGAACGTCGTCACCCTGAAATACGGCCGCAGGCTGGAAGCCGCCTTCGCCCGCGAGGGTGGGGAGGCGCTGCGCCGCTGGATCGACGACTGCCCGAACAGCCTGTATTCCGCCCTCACCTTCCAGGGCGGTGCCGCATGGCGGGTGGCGCTGCTGTCCGACCTGGGGCGGGAGCGCGGGGTGCGCGCCATCATCGACGCGCTGACCGATGACGAGCTGGCCGCACTGATGACCAACCTCGGCGGGCATGACACGGAAACGCTGATCGAGGCGTTCCGCGAGACCGCCGCCGCCGGGGACCAGCCGACCTGCTTCATCGCCTACACCATCAAGGGGATGGGCCTGCCGTTCGCCGGGCACAAGGACAACCATGCCGGGATGATGACGAAGGAGCAGATGGCGGAATTCCGCACCGCCATGAACATCCGCCCCGGCCACGAATGGGACCGTGCCGAGGGGCTCGACATCTCCGCCGCTGCGCTGGATGCCTTCATCGCCGGCTGCCCGTTCGCCACGCCGCTGACGGCGGAAGGCCGCGCGCTGTCCGCGCCGGTCGTGCCGGTGCCGCCGGTGCTGCCGGGGCCGAAGACCGCCGGGCGGAACCTGTCCACCCAGGCCGGCTTCGGCGAGATCCTGGCCGAGATCGGCCGCGGCCAGGGAGAGTGCGAGGCGCTGGCCCGCCACATCGTCACCACCAGCCCGGATGTGACGGTCTCGACCAATCTCGGCCCCTGGGTGAACCGCCGCGGCATCTTCGACCGGCACACCCGCAACGACGTGTTCCGGGACGCGAAGCTCGCCTCCGCCCAGCGCTGGGGCATGAGCCCGAAGGGCCAGCACATCGAGCTGGGCATCGCCGAGCAGAACCTGTTCCTGCTGCTGGGCGCGGCCGGGCTCGCCACCGGGCTGACCGGGGCGCGGCTGCTGCCGATCGGCACCGTGTACGATCCGTTCGTGAACCGCGGCCTCGATGCGCTGATCTATGGCTGCTACCAGGATGCGCGGTTCCTGCTGGTTTCCACCCCCTCCGGCATCTCGCTCGCGCCCGAGGGCGGGCAGCACCAGTCCACCAACACCCCGCTGATCGGCATCGCGCAGGACCGGCTGGCCGCCTATGAGCCGGCATATGTGGACGAGCTGGCGATCCTGCTGCGCCATGCCCTGTGGCACATGCAGCAGCCGCAGGGCAGTTCGGTCTGGCTGCGCCTGTCCACGCGGCAGTTGCCGCAGACCGGCCGGCCGCTGGACGTTGCGGCAGTGATCGACGGCGCCCATTGGGTGGTGCCCCCGGCACCCGGGGCGCGCATCGCGCTCGCCTACCAGGGACCGGTGGCACCTGAGGCGGAGGCCGCCTTCGCCGAGCTGGCCGCCGAGGAACCGGGCGCGGGCCTGCTCGCCATCACGAGCCCGGACCGGCTGCACGCCGGCTGGCTGGAGGCCGCGCGCGCGCGGCGGGCCGGTGCGCGCGGGGCGCAAGCCCATATTGAGACGCTTCTTGCCCCGCTCGCCCCCGGTGCGGCACTGGTGAGCGTGCTGGACGGTCACCCGGCCGCGCATGCCTGGCTGGGCGGGGTGCGCGGGCACCGGGTCGTTGCGCTGGGGCCGGACCGGTTCGGCCAGAGCGGGGACATCCCCGACCTGTACCATGCCTACGGCATCGACACCGATGCGATCCTGGACGCCTGCGCCCAGGCGCTGGTGTGGTGATGAGAGGCCGAATGGGCGGTGACGGGTTCGAACCGCCGGCCCTCTCGGTGTAAACGAGACGCTCTACCGCTGAGCTAACCGCCCGCAAGCCCGCGCTTTACCTCGCCGGCATCCCGAACGCAAAGAGCCGCCCTCGCGGGCGGCCCTCAAACGTTACGGTTCAGCGCCGGGATCAGTTCACCCCGTCCTTCAGGGCCTTGCCGGGCTTGAAGCGCACGGAGGTGGAGGCCGGGATCGCGATCTCCTCGCCCGTGCGCGGGTTGCGGCCCTTGCCGGCAGCGCGCTTCACGGTGACGAAATTGCCGAAGCCCACCAGCCGGACCTCGTCCTTCTTCAGCGCCGTGGCGATCGCGCCGAACACGGCGTCCACCACCTCGGCCGCCTTCGCCTTGGTCAGCTCGGTCTCCTCGGCAACGGCGGCGATCAAGTCCATCTTGTTCACAGGCACCCTCCCTTCTTGTCTGGCTCGGGGTCAATCACAGCGGGGCGGCCTGTGCGAATCGCCGGCCCGGTCAGGCGACACTAGGCGGCGGGATTCGGCCACGTCAACGCAGGCAGCCGGGTTTTCCACGGAAATCGGCGATCCCCGCCCCTTCACGAACCGGCCCGCCGCGAGATCCGCGGCGGGCCGGGCCATGCGCGAGGCAGGCGGTTCAGTGCGGCAGAGACGCCGTGGCCGTCGCCGCGGGCGGGGCCACCGGCTCCGGCGGCTCCTCCCAGGTGATCGGCTCCGGCTTGCGCGACAGGGCCTTGGCGATCACCTCGTCCACATGCGCCACGGGGATGATGGTCAGCCCCTTCTTCACGTTGTCCGGGATTTCCGCCAGATCCTTCTCGTTCTCCTTCGGGATGAACACGGTGGTGATGCCGGAACGCAGGGCCGCCAGCAGCTTCTCCTTCAACCCCCCGATCGGCAGCACCCGGCCGCGCAGCGTGATCTCCCCGGTCATCGCCACCTCGCGGCGGATCGGGATGCCGGTGAGCGCGCTGACGATGCTGGTCGCCATCGCGGTCCCCGCGCTCGGCCCGTCCTTCGGCGTCGCACCCTCGGGCACATGCACGTGGATATCCCGCTTCTCGAACAGGGTGGGCTTGATGCCGAAGGTGATCGACCGGCTGCGCACGTAGCTCAGCGCCGCCTGCACGCTCTCCTGCATCACATCGCCGAGCTTGCCGGTCTGCTTGATGTTGCCCTTGCCCGGCAGCAGCACGCTCTCGATCGTGAGGATCTCGCCCCCCACCTCGGTCCAGGCGAGGCCGGTGACCACGCCCACCATGTCTTCCGATTCCGCCTCGCCGTAGTGGAAGCGGCGCACGCCGGCGTATTTCTCGACGTTCTTGCGGGTGATCGCGACCTTCTTCGCCTTCCCGGTCACGATCTCCTTCACCACCTTGCGCGCGAGGTTGGCGATCTCGCGTTCGAGGTTCCGCACGCCGGCTTCCCGCGTGTAGTAGCGGATCAGGTCGCGCAGCGCATCGTCCGACAGGGACCATTCCGCCGGCTTGAGGCTGTGCGCCTCGGTCTGCTTGGCGATCAGGTGGCGCTTGGCGATCTCGATCTTCTCATCCTCGGTGTAGCCGGGGATGCGGATGATCTCCATGCGGTCCATCAACGGGCCGGGCATGCGCAGGCTGTTCGCGGTGGTCACGAACATCACGTCCGACAGGTCGTAATCCACTTCCAGGTAGTGGTCGTTGAAGGTCGAATTCTGCTCCGGGTCCAGCACCTCCAGCAGGGCGGAAGACGGATCGCCGCGCCAGTCGGCCCCAAGCTTGTCGATTTCATCGAGCAGGAACAGCGGGTTGGAGGTCTTCGCCTTCTTCATGCCCTGGATCACCTTGCCGGGCATCGAGCCGATATAGGTGCGCCGGTGGCCGCGGATTTCCGCCTCGTCCCGCACGCCGCCCAGGGACATGCGCACGAAATTCCGCCCCGTGGCGCGCGCGATCGACTTGCCGAGCGAGGTCTTGCCCACGCCGGGCGGGCCGACGAGGCACAGGATCGGCCCGCGCATCTTGCCGCTGCGCGACTGCACGGCGAGGTATTCCAGGATGCGCTCCTTGACCTTCTCCAGCCCGTAATGGTCGGCATCGAGCACCTTCTCGGCCGCCAGCACGTCGTTCTTGACCTTGCTGCGCTTCTTCCACGGGATGCCCAGGATCCAGTCGAGGTAGTTGCGCACCACCGTCGCCTCGGCGCTCATCGGGCTCATCGTGCGCAGCTTCTTCAGCTCAGCCGTGGCCTTCTCGCGCGCTTCCTTCGACAGCCGGGTCTTCTTGATCTTCTCTTCGAGCTCGGCGGTCTCGTCCTTGCCGTCCTCGCCCTCGCCGAGTTCCTTCTGGATCGCCTTCAACTGCTCGTTCAGGTAGTATTCGCGCTGCGTCTTCTCCATCTGCCGCTTCACGCGGTTGCGGATGCGCTTCTCCACCTGCAGCACGCCGATCTCGGCTTCCATGTGGCCGAACACGCGCTCCAGCCGCTCGCCCACCGGCATCATCTCGAGAAGCTCCTGCTTCTCGGCGATCTTCAGGCTCAGATGGCTCGCCACCGTGTCCGCGAGCTTCGCCGGGTCCTCGATCTGGTTCAGGGAAACGAGAACCTCGGGGGCGATCTTCTTGTTGAGCTTGATGTACTGCTCGAACTGGGAAACCACGCTGCGGCTCAGCGCCTCCAGCTCCTTCGCCTCGGCCGCCGGTTCCACCAGCGGCTCCACGAAGGCCTCGAAGAAGGCCTCGGTCTCCTTGAAGCCGGTCACGCGGGCCCGCCTGCTGCCTTCCACCAGCACCTTCACCGTGCCGTCGGGCAGCTTCAGCAGTTGCAGGATGGTCGAGACGGTGCCGACCTGGAAGATATCGTCAGACGACGGATCGTCCTGGGAAGCGTTCTTCTGCGCCACCAGCAGGATCTGCTTGTCTTCCTTCATCACCGCTTCCAGCGCGCGGACGGATTTCTCGCGCCCGACGAACAGCGGCACGATCATGTGCGGAAACACCACGATGTCGCGCAGCGGCAGGATCGCCATCACCTCGCCGGGCGGGCTCGGCAGGGGGGCGGCGTCGGGGGGGTTCAACTCAGGCATATGACCTCCTTCAGGACAGTCGGCCCGCGGCCCGCCCAGGATAGGCACGGACCGCGGCAGATCGGGTAACCAATAAACCGGGAGCGGATATCGTCAGCGATGCGGGGGCGCGCAAGGTCTTGACAGCCGGCCCCGCCGGATGGGCAGGTCCGGGCGGCGTCAGGCGCTGGTCTCCACCCGTTCCTTGCCGTAGGTGAACAGCGGGTTGGCCCGGCTTTCGGCCACCTCCCGGTTGATCACCACCTCCTCCACGTTCTCGAGCCCCGGCAGGTCGAACATGGTGGTCAGCAGGATCAGCTCCATGATCGAGCGCAGCCCGCGCGCGCCCGTCTTGCGGGCGATCGCGCGCGACGCCACCGATTTCAGCGCGTCCTCGGTGAAGGTGAGCTTCACGCCCTCCATCTCGAACAGCCGGGCGTACTGCTTCACCAGCGCGTTCTTGGGCTTGGTCAGGATCTCCACCAGGGCCGATTCGTCCAGATCCTCCAGCGTGGCGACCACCGGCAGGCGCCCGATGAACTCCGGGATCAGGCCGAAGCGCAGCAGATCCTCGGGTTCCACCTCGCGCAGGACCTCGCCGGTGCGGCGCTCGTCCTCGGCCCGCACTTCCGCGCCGTAGCCGATGCCGGCCCCCTTGCCGCGGGCGGAGATGATCTTCTCCAGCCCGGAGAAGGCGCCGCCGCAGATGAACAGGATGTTGGTGGTATCGACCTGCAGGAACTCCTGCTGCGGATGCTTCCGCCCGCCTTGCGGCGGCACCGACGCCACGGTGCCTTCCATGATCTTCAGCAGGGCCTGCTGCACCCCCTCTCCGCTCACGTCCCGGGTGATCGAGGGGTTGTCCGATTTGCGGCTGATCTTGTCGACCTCGTCGATATAGACGATGCCGCGCTGCGCCCGCTCCACGTTGTAGTCGGCGGCCTGCAGCAGCTTGAGGATGATGTTCTCCACATCCTCGCCGACATAGCCGGCCTCGGTCAGCGTGGTCGCGTCCGCCATGGTGAACGGCACGTCCAGCATGCGCGCCAGCGTCTGCGCCAGCAGCGTCTTGCCCGACCCGGTCGGGCCGATCAGCATGATGTTGGACTTCGCGATCTCGATATCGTTGTTCTTCTGCCCGTGCGCGAGGCGCTTGTAGTGATTGTGCACCGCGACGGAGAGAACCTTCTTCGCATGCGCCTGGCCGATCACGTAATCGTCCAGAACCTTGCAGATCTCGCGCGGCGTGGGCACCCCGTCGCGGGACTTGACCAAATGGGTCTTGTTCTCCTCGCGAATGATGTCCATGCACAGTTCGACGCATTCATCGCAGATGAACACGGTCGGGCCAGCGATGAGCTTGCGCACTTCGTGCTGGGACTTGCCGCAGAACGAACAATACAAAGTATTCTTGGAATCGCCCGACTTGCTCATGCGCACCCCTGCCCCGGCAGCCCGGGGACTCCTATGACGAGTCTAGCCCCCGCCCCCCGGCCGCACAAGAACGGGGTCGCGGGTGCCAGGCCCATCCCGGCCAGCCCGGATCCGGGCCGGCCCTGCCTGACACAGGCAACAAACAACGTAACCAACGTATGCAATTTCCCCGCCGCGCCAAGGCGGCGGGGGCGCGGCTCAGCTTCTCGTGCTCTCGTCCGGCGGCACCGGGCGGTTCTCCACCACCTGGTCCACCAGCCCGAAATCCCGCGCTTCCTCGGCCGACATGTAGCTGTCGCGTTCCAGCTTGCTCTCGATCGCGGCCATGGTCTGGCCGGTGTGGCGCACGTAGATCTCGTTCAGCCGGTGGCGCAGCGTGAGAATCTCGCGCGCCTGGATCTCGATGTCCGCCGCCTGCCCCTGCGCCCCGCCCGAGGGCTGGTGCACCATGATCCGCGCGTTCGGCAGCGCGAACCGCTTGCCCGGCGCGCCCGAGCACAGCAGCAGGCTGCCCATGGAGGCCGCCATGCCGATGCACACGGTCGAGACCGGGCTGCGGATGTACTGCATGGTGTCGTAGATCGCGAGGCCGGAGGAAACCACGCCGCCTGGGGAATTGATGTAGAAAGCGATGTCCTTGCTGGGGTTGTCGCTCTCCAGGAACAGCAGCTGCGCGCAGACCAGGGCGGAGACCTGGTCGAACACCGCGCCGGTCAGGAAGATGATCCGCTCCTTCAGCAGGCGGGAATAGATGTCGAACGCACGCTCGCCCCGGGCGGTCTGCTCGACCACCATCGGCACCAGCGTGTTGTTGTAGACCTCGACGGGATCGCGATCCCTCATCGTCGTAACCTTTCTTGAAGCAGCCGGTCCCGGAGCGGCGGAAGCGAGTGGGGCCGGGCGATGCGCATAGATAGCATCGCCCGGCCGGACCGCCAGTCCCTGCGAGGGCATTGCGAAACCCGGATCAGCGCATGCGCGTGCCGGCGGGGCGCGATCAGCCCGCGGCCGCCTGCGCCAGCTCCTCCGGCGAAACCGCCTTGTCCTCGACCTTCGCCAGCTCCAGCACGAAATCCACCACCTTGTCCTCGAAGATGGGGCCGCGCAGCGTCTCGGCCGCCTGCGGGTTGTCGCGGAAGAACTTCATCACCTGCGATTCCTGGCCCTGGTAGCGCGCGGCCTCGGTCCGCATCGCGCGCGTCATCTCGTCGTTGCCGACGGTGATCGCGTTGGTCCGGCCGATCTCGGCCAGCAGCAGCCCCAGCCGCACCCGCCGCTCGGCGATGGCGCGGTAGTCGGCGCGCAGGGTCTCCTCGTCCTTCGCCGCATCCTCGGCATCCAGCTTGCCGGCCTTGCGGTCTTCCTCCAGCCGCTGCCAGATCGCGTCGAACTCGGCATCGACCAGGCTCGCCGGGGCGGTGAAGCTCACGGTGCCGGCCAGCGCGTCCATCAACTGGCGCTTCAGGTGCTGCCGGCTCATCTGGTCGTATTCGCGCTGCATCTGGGAGCCGATCACGGCGCGGAGCGGCTCCAGCCCCTCGAAGCCGAGCTTCTTCGCGAAATCGTCGTCGACCGGGGGCAGTTCGCGCTGCTGCAGCTTCTTCGCCGCGATCTCGAAATGCGCGGTCTTGCCGGCGAGCTTCTCGGCGCCGTAATCGGCCGGGAACGTCACCTCGATGGTCCGGGTCTGCCCGGCCTGTAGCCCTTCGAGCTGTTCGGTGAACCCGGGAATGAAGCCATCCCCGCCCACTTCCACCGGCACGTCGTTCGCGGTGCCGCCCTCGAAGGCCACGCCGTCGATCCGGCCGATGAAATCGACCACCAGGATCTCGCCCTTCGCGGCCCCCCGCGCCTCGGCCACATCGACCGGCTCGCTCTGCCGGGCGGCGATGCCGGACAGCGTCTTGTCCAGCGCCTCGGGGGCGGGCTCGGCCTTCAGCCGGGTCAGGCCGATCGCGGCGAAATCCGGCATCGGGATCTCGGGCAGCAGCTCCAGCTCGACCTTGAATTCCAGGTCCTGCGCCTCGGCGGCGTTCACCACGTCCACCTTCGGCTGCATCGCCGGGCGCAGGCCGCGCTCGGTCAGCATCTCGCGGGTGGCCGCGTTCACCGACTCCTCCAGCACCTCGGCCGCCACGGCGCTGCCGTAGCGGGTCTTCACGAGGTTCGCCGGCACCTTGCCGGGGCGGAAGCCCGGCAGGCGCAGCGTCTTGCCCAGCTCGGCGAGGCGCGCGGCCCGCTTGGTTTCGATATCGGCCGCGGGAACGACCACGGTGAAGGCGCGCTTCAGCCCGTCGGAGAGCGTTTCAGTGACCTGCATCGGCCTCGGGATCCCTCAAGAGAACCGGCGCCGGTGGTGCGGGCGGAGGGACTTGAACCCCCACGGCTTGCGCCACCAGAACCTAAATCTGGCGTGTCTGCCAATTCCACCACGCCCGCGCCCCGTCCGATCCTGGAGTGGCGCCCGAATTTCGGGCACCCGAACTTCAGGCCCCGAACGTCAGACAACGGCCGTGAAGCGCGCCTGTTAGCGCACAAGCCCCGCCGCCACAAGCACCGCCCCTGTTTTCCGAGTCCAACTAATGATGCTAACTCTATCCGCAACAGGATTTCATCATGCCCCGCAACGGTGAACCGCAGTCGCAGGACTATGCCATTGCCGTGGTCGAGCGCGCGCTCGACCTGCTGGAGAGCCTCGCGCGCATCGGCCCGGCCTCCCTCGCCGATCTCGCCACGGCCACCAACTGCACCCGCACCGCCGCCTTCCGCCTGCTGCGCACGCTGCAGGCGCGCGGTTTCGCCATCCAGGATGGGGCCCGCGGCGCCTGGCGGCTCGGTGCGCGCTGGGGCGGCCTCGGCAACGCCGCCGCCGCCCAGGGGGCATTGCAGGCGGCGGCCAAGCCCTACCTGCTGCGGCTTGCCGAGCGGACCGGGGAAACCGCGTTCCTGCGCATCCGCGACGGGCTGGAGACCGACGTGATCGCGCTGATCCCCACCCGGCTTTCGGCGCATCCGTCCACCGCGCTCGGCCGCCGCCGGCCGCTGCATGTCGGCGGCTCCCGCCTGCTGCTCGCCTACGCGCCGCTGCCGGTGCAGGCGCAGGTGCTGACGCAGCGGCTGCTCCGCTTCACCCCCGCCACCCGCACCGATCCCGCCTGGATCGCGGCCGACCTGAACCGCATCCGCAACCGCGGCTATCTGGTTTCGGAAGACGAGGTGACGTTCGGCACCATGGCGCTCGCCGCCCCGGTGCGGGACGCGACGGGGCAGGTGGTCGCCGCCCTCAGCATCGCCGCCCCCACCGAACGGATGCGCCCGCCGCGGCCGCAAGAGGTCGTGCCGATGCTGCTGGAAACCGCCGAGGCACTCTCCCGCAGCCTTGGCGCGCCGACGCAGCCCGGGCGGCTGCCGCTCGGCTGAGGTTTCTGTCCAGGGCCGGCCGACAACCGACACACGGCGAAACGCGAAGTGAACCGCCGGCCTTTGACACGGCACGCCCGCGGCCGCTACCGGATGGTGCCATGCACAACACCGCCGTGATCCTGGCCGCCGGCCTCGGAACCCGCATGAAATCGGCGCTGCCGAAGGCGCTGCACCCGATTGCCGGCCGGCCGATGCTGCGCCATCTGCTGGCCGCCTGCGAAGCCGCGTTCGACCGCATCGTGGTCGTGGTCGGGCCGGACATGCCGGCGCTGGCGGAGGCGGCAGCCCCGCACGAGGCGGTGGTCCAGGCCGAGCGGCTGGGCACCGCCCATGCCGCGCTCCAGGCCGCCGCGCTGTTCGGCGGCGGCGACGTCGCGGTGCTGTATGCCGACAACCCGCTGATTCGCCCGGCCACCCTGCGCGCCCTGCTGGCACGGCGCGCGGCCGGCGATGCCGGGCTCGCGCTGCTGGCGATGCGCCCGCCCGACCCCGGCCGCTACGGGCGCGTGCTGTGCGCCGGTGGCTACGTGACGCGGATCGTGGAAGCGGCCGACGCGACGAAGGCCGAGCGGGCCGAACCCCTGTGCAACGCCGGCGTGCTGTGCGCCGCCGCCGCCGACATGGCGCGCTGGCTCGCAGCGGTCCGGCCGGACAATGCGAAGGGCGAATACTACCTGACGGATCTGGTGGCGCTGGCAACGGCCGAGGGCGCGCGCGTGGCCGCGGTGGAAGCCCCGTTCGCGGAGTTGCGCGGCATCAATTCCCGCGCCGA
>DATKQI010000114.1:0-3045 GCA_035532755.1 Acetobacteraceae bacterium | reverse complement strand
GTGTCCACCGAAGTGTGGTGCGCCGGTGTGAAACACAGCAGATAGATCACGGTCAGCGCGGCGAGCTTCGCCGCCACCACCGCACCGAGTTCCAGGAGCAGGCCGCGTGACATGCGGCGTGCCTAGCGCCTCGGCCGGCCGGCGACGTTGATCTGGATCAACCCGGGCGGCGAAACGCCGCGCGAAGCCCCTCGCTCAGGGTTTGCGCGCCGGCCCCATGCGATCGAAGGCCATGCTGTCCTTGTTGTCGCGCATCAGCATCGACAGCCCGGGCATGGCGTCGAGCCCGAGGCCCTGCGGCCATCCCGTCTCCGGATCGGGAACGACCTTGGGATAGCTGGCGCCGGCGAGCTTCTCCCACTTGCCGGCGGGCTTCTTCACCTCCACCGCGACCACCGTCGCCTTGAACACCATGCGCACGATCGGGTCTTTCGGCGCGGTGGGTTTGGTGAGGCTGGGGCAGCCGGCGATCATCCGCCAGCCGTTCGCGAGCGCCCAGGCGGTCAGTGCGTCCTTGTCCATTGCGACGGCCTTGTTCTGCTGTGGCGGAGCCGTTCCTGCGGCAGGACCCTGGTAGGAGCGCCGGTCGGACGTGGCAAGGCCGAGAGCGGCGGGGCCTCTGGCGGACGGCCCCCGGCCGAATGTCATCGATTGCTTACTTTGGTCAATGTATGCTATTTCTTACAAATACGCTCACGCGCAGTTCCCGACAGCATCCGGATGGAGGCCAGCCCTGAACCTGCGAACCCCTGCCGATATCGGCGCGACGATCCGAGAGCGGCGGCGCAGCCTTGGATGGGACCAAGCCACCCTGGCGGCCAGGGTCGGCGTCAGCCGCCTCTGGGTCAACCAGGTGGAACGCGGCAAGCCGGGCGCAGGCCTGGGACTGGTGCTACGGACGCTCGCCACCCTTGGGATCGCGCTTGACGCGATGATCCCGGCGGCCGACCGGGAGCCGCCCAGCATCATCACGCCCGATATCGACGCAATCGTGGCCGCCGCGCGCCGGCGCGAGGCGCCGTGACCGAGCTTGTTGCGCTGCTGGATGGCCGGCAGGTAGGCGTGGTGCGCCATGCGCGCGGTCGCCTGTCGTTTGAATATGCCGACGACTGGCGCGATGCGCGCGGCGCCTACCCGCTCTCGCTGTCTATGCCGCTCGCGGCGCGCACACATGGGCACCCGGCGATCGAACCGTTCCTGTGGGGCCTGCTCCCGGACAACGAGGTGGTGCTGGCACGCTGGGGCCAGCGCTTTCAGGTGTCACCGCGCAGCGCCTTCGCCTTGCTCGGGGCGGTGGGCGAAGACTGTGCCGGCGCGGTGCAGTTCGTCCAACCGGAGCGGCTGGCGGACCTGTCCGATCCGGCAGCGGATACGGTCACATGGCTGACCGACGATGCCGTCGCCGCGCGCCTGCGCGCCTTGCAGGCGGACGCGAGCGCCGGCCGCGCGCCGCAGGACACGGGCCAGTTCAGCCTGGCCGGAGCACAGCCTAAGACCGCACTGGTGTTCGACGGACAGCGTTGGGGTGTGCCGGCTGGTCGGATACCGACCACGCATATCCTGAAGCCGCCGAGCGGAGTACTCGACGGCCACGTGGAAAACGAGCATTTGTGCCTCGCACTCGCCCGCGCGCTGGGGTTGCCGACCGCACGCTCAGAACTCCGCCGATTCGGCAACGTGACCGCAATCGTGATTGAACGTTACGATCGAGTACGTGTCCAGGAACTGGCCGCGGCACGAGCGGCGGAGACGGCCATGCACGCCGCGTCGGATGCGCCGGATTCCGCCGCCAAGGCTGCCGCCGCGGCAGTCGACGCGGCGAACCTGGCGGCGTTTGCCCGGACCACACCAATCTTCCGCGTCCATCAGGAGGATTTTTGCCAGGCGTTGCGCCACCATCCCGCTCGAAAATACCAGAACGACGGCGGTCCGGGGCCGCGCGATATCGTCGCATTGCTGCGCGCCGCGGTCGGCGACGCCGCCGGGAAACGCGGGCATGCGACCCAAGGCGCGGCCGACGAGGATGTGGCGACATTCCTCGATGGTCTGCTCTTCAACTGGCTGATTGGAGGCACTGATGCGCATGCGAAGAACTATGCACTCCTGATTGGCGGCGGCGGGCTGGTGCGGCTGGCACCGTTCTACGATCTGGCGAGCATCCTCGGCCATCCCGGTATCGACTCCGCGAAGGCGCGGCTGGCCATGAAGATCGGACGCAGCTATCGGCTGCACGCGATCGGCCTCGATGACTGGCGGCAACTCGCGCGAGACCTGCGCTGGAACGAGGACCGCCTGATCGCCCGCCTGCGCGGAATGGCTCGGGCGCTGCCCGATGCGCTCGCCGATGAAGCCACCCGACTCCAGGCGACGGAACTGGCGCACCCGGTCGTCCCTCGCCTGCAAGCCGTGCTGACCAGACGTGCACGAGCCGTCGTGCCCTGACCGGGAGCTTCCCCGCCCACGCCCACCACCGCCCGCGCCGTATTGGACTCCCGCGCCTACCCGTGGGTATCCTTCCCCGCAGCACACCGAGGGGGGACCAAGCGGATGACCGACGTGGCCTGGACCGAGACCACCCTGCGCATCGCCGGCACCAACATGCACCTCAGCCGCGCCGGCGCCGGCCGGAAGCTGCTCGTGCTGCACCACGACACCGGCACCCCGGACCGGCTGGCGGTCTACGACGCGCTGGCCGCGCATTTCGACGTGCTGGTCCCGCACCACCCCGGCTGGGGCCGCTCCGAACGCCCCACCTGGATGCGCAGCGTGCGCGACGTGGCCGCGATGCACCAATGGCTGCTCGCCGAGCTTGGCGTGCAGGACGTGTCCCTGCTCGGCCTCGGCTTCGGCGGCTGGATCGCGGCCGAGATGGCCTCCTTGGCGCCGGCCGATTTCCGCAAGCTCGTGCTGGTCGGCGCGATGGGGATCAAGCCGCCGGAGGGCGACATCCTGGACCAGGCGATCATCAGCTACCTCGCCTATCCGCAGGCCGGCTTCCACGATCCGGCGGCGTTCACCCGCATCTACGGCGACGTCTCCACCGAC
>DATKQI010000113.1:0-2527 GCA_035532755.1 Acetobacteraceae bacterium | reverse complement strand
TCATGTTCGCGCTCATGATGGCCGGCCGGCGCGCTGGGCGCGGGCGTAGCGGGCGAAGAAGGTCTCGCCTTCGGGGGCTGGCAGGTCCCGCCCGCCGGTCCAGCCGCCGGCGAGCGGGAGGGAGGCGAAGCGGCCCTTCCGGCGGCCGAGCAGGCCGAGCGTGGCGGCGGCGGCGCGGGTGGCGAGGCGGTATGCGCCGGGGCGGCGGGCGAACCAGGCCCAGAGGGCGAGGTTGCTGCGCATGGTGGCGGGGGTGAGGTGGCGTTCGAACTCCCGTTCCCGCCAGTGGCGCATCATGCCGGGAAGCGGGATCTTCATCGGGCAGACGCTTTCGCACTTGCCGCAGAAGGTGGAGGCGTTGGGCAGGTGGCCGGCCTTGTCGATGCCCACCAGCATGGGCGTGAGCACCGCGCCCATCGGGCCGGGATAGACCGAGCCGTAGGCGTGGCCGCCGACCGCGCCGTAGACCGGGCAATGGTTCATGCAGGCGGCGCAGCGGATGCAGCGCAGCATGGGCTGGAAATCCGTCCCGAGCATGGCGGAGCGGCCGTTGTCCAGCAGGATGACGTGATATTCCTCCGGGCCGTCGATATCCGCCGCGCGGCGGATGCCGGTGCTGAAGGTGGTGTAGACCGAGAAATCCTGCCCGGTGGCGGAACGGGCGAGCAGGCGCAGGATGCTCGTCGCGTCTTCCAGCGTGGGCACCATCTTCTCGATGCTGGCGAGTACGACGTGCACGCGCGGCAGGGTTTGCGTGAGGTCCCCGTTGCCCTCGTTGGTGACGATGACGCTGCTGCCGGTTTCGGCGATGAGGAAGTTCGCGCCGGTGATGCCGACGTCGGCGGCGAGGAAGCGCTCGCGCAGCCGCGTCCGCGCTTCGGTGAGGATGTCCCGCCGTTCGTGGAAGACGCGGTCGGGCGGGAGGTCGGCATGGGATTTGCGGAAGCTGCTCTCCCAGTCCTCCCGGTTGAGGTGGAAGGCGGGGCCGATGATGTGGCTGGGCGGTTCGTGGCGGAGTTGGAGAATGTATTCGCCGAGGTCGGTCTCGACCGGGGTGATGCCGTTCTTCTCCAGATGCTCGTTGAGGCCCAGCTCCTCGCTGATCATAGACTTGCCCTTGGTGACGGTGCGGGCCTGGGCGCGGCGGCAGATCTCCAGCACCGCGGCGCGGGCGTCATCCGCGGTGGGGCACCAGTGCACCTGGCCGCCGGCGCGCTCCACGTTGGCGGCGAAGGTTTCGAGGTAGAAATCGAGATTGGCGAGGGTGTGGTTCTTGATCTGCCGCCCGGCCTCGCGCAGTTCCTCGAACTCGGGCAGGGCGGCGACGGCTTTCGCCCGCTTGGCCTGCAATTCCGGCTTGGTGCGGGCGAGCGCCTTCTGCAAGCCGGCATCGGCCAGCGCGCCGCGGGCGTTCTCCTTGAAGGCGGGGGAGGTGGCGAGCATGCGGCGGCTCCTGGTCTCGGACTTGCACCCGCCGGCTGACGGGTTGACCCCTCTATCCGTCATGCCCGCTTTCGCGGAAATGACGGCAACGGGTCAACACCATCGCCGGCGGGCATCAATCTAGCGGCATGGCGCGGATTGGCCAAAGTGTCGGGTGGATCAGGCGCGGGTGCCGAAGATCGCGCTGCCGATGCGCACGTGGGTGGCGCCGTGGGCGATCGCGGCCTCGAAATCGGCGGACATGCCCATGGAGAGGACGGGCAGGCCGTGGCGGGCGGCGCAGGCGGCGAGCCAGGCGAAATGCGGCGCCGGGTCCTGGTCGGCGGGGGGAACGCACATCAGCCCGGCGAGGGCCGTGCCGAAGCGGGTGCGGCAGGCGGCGATGAAGGCATCGGCCTCCGCGCGGGGGATGCCGGATTTCTGCGGCTCCTCGCCGACGTTCACCTGCACGAGCAGCCGCGGCAGACGGCCTTCCTTCTCGGCGGCCTGGGCCAGGGCGTCCGCGAGGCGCGGGCGGTCGAGGCTTTCGATGACATCGGCGAGGCGGACGGCATCGCGCGCCTTGTTGGTTTGCAGGGCGCCGATGAGGTGCAGGCGCAGGGCGGGATGGGCGGGGCGGAGCGCGGGGAACTTGGCGGCGGCCTCCTGCACGCGATTCTCCCCGAACACCGTCTGGCCGGCGGCGAGGGCGGCAGTGACGGCCTCGGCGGGGTGGGTTTTCGAGACGGCGACGAGGGTGACATCCTGCGGCGTGCGCCCCGCGCGGCTGGCGGCGGCGGCGATGCGGGCATGGATGGCCGCGAGCCGGTCGGCCAAAGGCGGGGCGGCCAAAAGCGGGGCGGCGAGAGGCGGGGCGGAAGGATCGGAGAGGGGCATGGACCAGAGGCTCATCGCCTGGGCGCGCGCGGTCAAGTCACGCAGGCGGCGAGATGGCATTCCGGTGCTGTGGCTGTTTACCGATGCGCGGCGGCTGGCCGACCCGGCGGCGGCGGCGGGGCGGCTGCCGGCTGGGCTGTGCGGAGTGGTGCTGCGGCATGACGGGGCGGTGGATCGGGCCGCATTGGGGCGGCGGCTGGCGGCGGTG
>DATKQI010000112.1:0-2110 GCA_035532755.1 Acetobacteraceae bacterium | reverse complement strand
CACCTATCCGGATTTTTGCGCGCGGGTATGGCCGCAGAGGGCAGCCTGATGGACGGGGATGTGAAGCCGGAGGACCGAAAGACACAGGTGGGGGGCAAGGGGCTCGCGACCTCGCCGGGGGCGCTGGCCGGGCTGAAGGTGATCGACCTCACCCGCGTGCTGGGCGGGCCGTATGCCACCATGGTGCTGTCGGACCACGGCGCGGAGGTCATCAAGGTGGAGCCGCCGCAGGGGGACGAGACGCGCGATTGGGGCCCGCCGTTCCAGGATGGCGATGCGAGCTATTTCATCGGCGTGAACCGCAACAAGCGCTCGCTCGGCCTCGATCTCGGCAAGCCGGCGGGCCAGGCGGTGCTGCTGCGCCTGCTGGAAGAGGCGGACGTGCTGGTGGAGAATTTCAAGCCCGGCACGATGGAGCGTTGGGGGCTGGGCTATGCCGCCGACCTGGAGCCGCGCTTTCCGGGGCTGATCCATTGCCGGGTATCCGGCTTCGGGGCGGACGGGCCACTGGGCGGGCTGCCGGGGTACGATGCGATCCTTCAGGCGATGACCGGGCTGATGAGCGTGAACGGCGAGCCCGCGACCGGGCCGCTGCGGCTGGGCACGCCGGTGGTCGATCTCGCCACGGGGCTGTATTCGGTCATCGGCATCCTGATGGCGCTGCACGAACGGCAGCGCTCCGGCCGCGGGCAGTATCTGGACATGACGCTGCACGATTGCGGCATGGCGCTGCTGCACCCGCAGGCCGCCAATTTCTTCCTCAACGGCCGCCGGCCGATGCCGCTGGGCAACCCCCACCCGAACATCGCGCCGTACGAGAACTACCAGACCCGCACCGGGCAGATCTTCATCGCGATCGGCAACGACGCGCAGTTCCGCAAGTTGGCCGAAGCGCTCGGTCTGCCCGGCCTGCCCGGCGATCCGCGCTTCCGCAGCAATGCCGAGCGGCTGGCGAACCGCCCGGCGCTGACCGCGATCCTGGCCGAGGCCTTCGCCCCGCATGACGGGCAGGAGCTGAGCCTGCGGCTGCTGCGCGCCGGCCTGCCGGTGGGGCCGGTGCTCGCCATCGATCAGGCGATGGCGGCGCCTCACACCGAGGCGCGGGCGATGGTGACCGAGCTTGGCGCCTATCGCGGGCTGGGCACACCGATCAAGCTGTCCCGCACCCCGGGCGGCACCCGTGCCGAACCGCCCCGCTACAACCAGCACGGGGCGGAGGTGCTGCGCCAGCACGGCTATTCCGAAGCGGAGATCGCCGGCCTGGAGGCGGAGGGCGCCCTTTCGACGACACGGCGGCGATAAAGCGGATTGTCAGTCTGGCAGCACGGCGATCGCGTCCCCCACCGCGATGCGGCCGGCTTCGACGACCTCGGCGAGGATGCCGAGATCGGTGTGGCCGTAGGCGGCGCGCAGTTCGGCAACCGGGTTGGCATCGCGCACAGCGGTTTCCGGGTTCACCTCGGTGGCCGGGCAGCGGGGGATGCGTTTCGTCACTCGCAGCATGGCCTGCCCGATCTGCAAGGTCTGGCCGACCCATTCGAATTCCCGCCAGGCCGGCGCCCCGGTGAAATAGATGTTGGCGCGGAAGCGCAGGCGGTGGCGCGGGGCGCCCGCATGGGCTTCAAGGTCTGTGATGCTGGCCTGGTTGATCAGGCTGACCACCTTGTGCCGCTGATCGCAGAAGCTGTGGCCCGGCACGTAGTGAAAGCTGGGCGCGAGGCGGGCCTCGGGGCCGAGGAAGGCGGTGAGGAAGGCGCCGATCCGCGCCTGCCCCGCGGCGGTGAAGGGGGTTTCGGCGAGCATGGCGCCATCCGGCGCGCGCAGCGTGAGCAGGCGTGACCGCGGTTCGAAGCTTGCGGCCAGGGCGGCGATGCGGGCGTTCTTCATCAGGCACATGAAGTTGGATTTCGGCAGCCAGGCCGGCGCGTCCGGGTCGAACTTCGCGTCACCCTGGGCGAGGGCGAACGCGCGGTCCCACGGGAGGCACTCGCCGGGTTCGACGGTGGCTTCCTCCAGCGCCTCGGCGGTGAGGCCCTTCACCGGGTAGCGATAGAGATGTTCGATCCGCATGCCCGGTTGCCCCAGCCCCTTGTTTTCAGTGTCCTGCCGA
>DATKQI010000111.1:0-5410 GCA_035532755.1 Acetobacteraceae bacterium | reverse complement strand
TGGAGCACCGAGATCGACCTCGACGTGGTGCTGGACGAGCAGGTGATGCGGCTGTCGGATGTTGTGGCGCTGCAGCCGGGCAGCCGGATCACGCTCGGCGTGGGGCATGGCGCACCGGTGCGGTTGCGCTGCGGCGGCACGGTGCTGTTCGAGGGCGTGGTGGGGCGGCGGAAGAACCGCGTTGCCGTGCGGATCGAACGCGACGTGCCGCGCCCGGCGGGCGAGCGGTGACGCCGGAGGGCACATGATGGGCGGGCTGCAATGGGGGCTGGAACTCGCGCTGGTGCTGCTGCTGGGCGCGACCCTGTTCCATGCGTTGCGGCTGGAGCGGGCGCTGGGCGTGCTGAAGCGGGACCGGGCGCAGCTTGAGGATCTCGTGGCCGGCTTCAACGCCAGCACAAAGCAGGCGGAAGCCGGCATCGGCCGGCTGCGCGCCGCGGCCGACGGTTCCGGGCGGGGGCTCGCGCGGCAGATCGAGATGGCAGGCCGGCTGAAGGACGATCTTGCGTTCCTGACCGAACGCGGAGAGCGGCTGGCCGACAGGATGGACAAGCTTGTGCGGGCAGGCCGGCCGATGGCGGAAGCGCATCGCCAGGCACTGGCCGCCGAGGACGAGGCGCAGCCCCGGGTGCGCAGCCAGGCCGAACGCGACCTGCTGGCAGCCTTGCGCATGGGCCGTTGAGGAGGGCGTGGCGATGACGTTGCGGGTGGCGATGCCACGGCTGCTGCCGATGACCATCGTGGCGATGGTGGCCCTGCTGGGCGTGAAGTCTATGCTGCTCGTGCGCGCCGTGCTGGCGGAGGTGGCGCGGCCCGGCGTGCTGGCGGTGGCGGGGAGCGCGGTGGTGCCGGCGGCGCAGGCGGCCCCCGTTTCGGCCCGCAACGGGGTGCCGGTGGTCTTGCCCTCGGTGCCGCCGAAGCCTGCTCTGGCGGTAAGCGAGAAGAAGCTTCTGCTCGATCTGCGGGCGCGGCGGGCGGCGCTGGATGCGCGGGCGCGGGCGCTGGACGAGCGGGCCGCAGTGCTTGGGGCGACGGAGCAGAAGCTGAAGACGCGGCTCGCGCAGATGATGGCGCTGCAGAAGAAGCTGGAGGTGCTGAGCGCCGCGCGGCAGCAGCGCCGCGATGCGCGCTGGACCGGGCTCGTGAAGGTGTACGAGGCGATGCAGCCATCGGATGCGGCGAAGATATTCGACGGCCTGGACATGAAGGTTCTGCTGCAGGTGCTGGCGCGCATGAACGAGCGCAAGGCCGCGCCGGTGCTGGCGGCCATGCAGCCCGCGAAGGCGCGAGAGGCGACGGACGAACTGGCGGCGATGCGCGGCGCGGCGGCTCCACACGGCTGATCGGAAGGACGGGGGATGGCTATCGACAAGGCGATGAACGTGCTGATCGTCGATGACTACAAGACGATGCTGCGGATCATCCGCAACCTGCTGAAGCAGATCGAGTTCAACAATGTCGAGGAGGCGACGGACGGGGCCGAGGCCCTGGCCAGGCTGCGCGCGGGCAGCTTCGGCCTCGTGATCAGCGACTGGAACATGCAGCCGATGACCGGGCTGCAACTGCTGCAGGAAGTGCGGGCCGATGCGCGGCTGAAGGCCACGCCCTTCATCATGATAACGGCGGAGAGCAAGGCCGAGAACGTCGTCGCGGCAAAGCAGGCTGGCGTGTCCAACTACATCGTCAAGCCCTTCAACGCAGAAACGCTGAAGGAGAAGATCGAGAAGGTGCTTGGGCATGGTTGATGGAGGGGGGGCTGATGACGGTGCGGCTGATCCCATCGACATGGCGTGGCGGGAAACGCTGACCGAACGGCTGAGCGAAATCCGGCAGCGCTATCCCGCGGCGGAACCGGCGATGGTGGCCGAGGTGGTCCGCGCCGTGCTGGTCGTGCTGGCCGCCGACCTGACCGCACAGGAAGCCGCGTTGCTGGCCGAGGTCGAGGAACTGGGCCGCACCATCGCGGCCGCGAAGATCGAGATCGCGGCGCTGCAGGCGGGAGATATCACCCTGGACCACATCCCGTCGGCCACCGATGAGCTGGATGCGATCGTCATGCACACGGCGGCCGCCACGGATGCGATCCTGGAAACCTGCGAGACGCTGGATCGCACCGCGGGGGAACTTTCCGGCGCCGCGGCGGCGCAGCTTCAGGCGGCGACGACACGGATCTATGAGGCATGCAGTTTCCAGGACATCACCGGGCAGCGCATCACCAAGGTGGTGGCGACGCTGAAGGCCATCGAAAGGAAGGTGGCGCATATCACGGCCGCCTTCGGTCGGTCGGCATCGCCGGAGCCGATGCAGCCGATGGGTGGTCCACCGGCGGGATTGTTGAACGGGCCGCAATTGCCGGCCGCTGCGATGGAGCAGGCGGATATCGATCGCCTGCTGGCGGATTTCTAGAGGATGCGGCGGTTGCGCCTCGGGCTTCTTCTTGCATTGCTGCTGGGCATGTCCGGTGCGGCGATGGCGGCGGCGGCTGCGCAGGCGGTACCGGTGCGCGTAGGCAACCATCGCGGCTTCGGGCGCGTGGTGTTCGATTTCCCGCGGATGACGCGCTACCGGCTGTCGATGCGCAACGATCGCGTGGTCCTGCATGTCGCGGGGGGTGATGCGATCGGCCAGCCGGCATGGCTTCCGCGCAACGTCCGGGCCATCGCCGGCGGTATCGGACAGGCCGAGATCGACGTGGCGCCGGGGGCGCACATTCGCCGGATGCGCGTGGGCGATCACGTGGTGATCGACGTGCTGGACCCTGTGCGACACGCATCTCTGCCGGTGCAACACTCGCTGCCGCTCCCTCCACCAGCCCCGCCGGTGCCGCGGGCGGTGGTGCAGCCTGTCTTGCAGCAGGTCCTGCCGCCGATGGGGGCGACAACGGCGTCGAGGCAAGCCGCAGCCGGAGCATCCGTCGTCGGCCCTGCTGTGATGGCGGAACCACCTTACTCGGCCACAGAAGGACGCAGTGCGCCCATGGCGCTCGCGGCGCGGCCCGCCGGGGCGGCGACGATTTCGCTGCCGTTCGGGCGAGGGGTCGCAGCGGCCGCATTCCGGCGTGGGGGGCAGGGCATCGTGGTGTTCGATGTGGCGCGGCCGATCGACATGTCCCCGCTCGCGGCCGATCCGGTGTTCGGGGCGGCGCGCATCCACCTGCTGCCGGATGCCACGGTGCTGCGGGTGAAACTTGGCTGGACCCAGGTAATCCGGCTTTCCCCAGATTCCGGCGGATGGACGGTGACGGTGGCGGCGGCTCCGCTCGCGCGCGTGGCAGTGATCCCCGTCGTGTCCGCCGGCCGGGTGCGGCTGAGGCTTCTCGATCCCGGGCGGGTGGTGGTCGTGCCCGATCCGGTGACCGGGGCGAACCTGCTGGTGGGCACGCAGCGGTTGCCGGGCGGGGCGCGGCCGCAGGGCGTGGCCGTCGTGCGCCGCTGGCCCGGGTTTTCCGTGTTGCGGAGCTGGCAGGGCGTTGCGGTGTCAGCGGTGTCCGATCGGCTGGCGCTGCGGCGCGTGGCAGACGGATTCCGGCTGGGCGCGGGTGAACCTGGGGCGGGGTTGCCGATCTCTGTTCCGGCGCGGGGTGCGGCGCTGGCGGCGGCCGATCTCACGCGCCGCTTCGTCATTCCAGTCGGGCCGAGGGCGCGGCTGCAGCGGCGTGTTTTGGCGGAGCTGGATGCCGCCGCGGCAGCCCCGCCCATGGCCCGCACCCGCCCACGCATCGCGCAGGCGCGTGCCCTGATCGCGCTGGGCATGGGGCCGGAGGCGCTGGGGCCGCTGCGGCTGGCGGCCGCGCAGGATCCGGCGGCGGCGAACCTGCCGGACGTGATCGGTCTCGGCGGGATTGCCGCCTTCCTGGCCGGGCGATGGGCACAGGCGGCGCGGCTTGATGATCCGCGCCTGTCGGGCACCGATGACGTCACGCTGTGGCGTGCCGCGCTGCTGGCAACGCGGCAGCCTGGCAGCCCGGCGGCGGCGGCGATGTTTGCCGCCACCGCCGCGTTGATACCAACCTATCCGGCGGGCCTGCGCGCGGCGCTGGCGCCGCTGGCTGCGGAAACGATGGTGGAGGGTGGCCAGCCGGCCGCAGCGGGGGGCCTGATCCGCAGCCTGCCACATGATCCTGCGCTGGCCCTGGCCGGGGCGATGCTGGCTCAGGCGCGCGGGCATGCCCGAAGGGCATTGGCGAAGTATGACGCGATCGCGCAGGGGGCGGATCGTCGGCAGAGCGCGCGGGCGGCGATGCGGGCGGTGCTGTTGCGGGTGAAGACGGGCGTGCTGACCGCGCCGGCGGCGGCGGATGCACTGGATCGGCAGCTCTATGCCTGGCGCGGCCCGCATCATGAACTGACGCTGCGGCTGCATCTGGCCGCTCTGCGCGCGCAGGCCGGGCAATGGCGCCAGGCGCTGGCATTGCTGCGCCGCTCGGCGGCGCTGTTTCCGGCCCGCAAGGGGCTGATCGAGGCGCGGCGGGCCACGCTGTTCAAGGCGATGCTGCAAAGCCGCGCGTTGGCAACATTGTCACCATTGGATGTGGTGGCCATCGCCTCGGAGAACGCGGCGCTGGCGGGTAACGCTGCAGCGGGCCGGGCGCTGGACCGGCAGTTGGCGCAGCGGCTGGTGGCGCTCGATCTGCCGGATCGGGCGGTGCCGGTCCTGCGGAAGCTGATGGCCGAAGCGCCTCCCGGCGAACGGCGCGCGCGATACGGCGCGCAGCTGGCCGGGATGCGCCTGGAGCAGGGCGACCCGGCGGCGGCATTGGATGCGCTCGCGGCATCGGCGGTGGTGCCGCTGCCGCGAAAGTTGAGCGAACGACGCACGCTGCTGTTCGCTCGTGCGTCGGTGGCGCAGGGCGACCGGGCCGGCGCGGTGGCGGCCCTGGCCGCGCTGGGCACGCAAGCTGCCGATGACCTGCGGGCGCACATCCTGGCCCAGGCCAAGGATTGGCCGGGGGCGGCACAGGCGTTGAATGCTCTCGCCGCCAGGGCTCTGCCGCCAGCCGGGCCGCTGGATGCGGCGCAACGCAACATCGTGGTGCGGCTGGCGACGGCAACCTCCCGCTTCGGAGGCCAGCCGGCGCTGGACAGGCTTCGGGCGCGGTATGGGGCGCGGATGGGCACGGGGCCGGCCGCCGACATGGTCCGGCTGCTCACCGGCCCGTCGATCCGGCGCGTCGCCGATCTGCCGCGGGTGGCAGGCGAGATCGCGCTCGCGCGCACGATTCCGGCGGCACTGCGGGCGATCGGGGCCGCGGGCGCCGGGCATTGACGCAGGCGCGGGCCATGCGCCCGGTTTTTGCGGGGCAGGGGGCGGATTTCCCCTTGCATGGCCGGGCCTTGAACCCCATAACCCGCGGCCTTGGCCCCAAGGGGGCATGTCACGGTGGCATGTCCTCAAGGCCGTCTGCTGGTTG
>DATKQI010000110.1:0-5368 GCA_035532755.1 Acetobacteraceae bacterium | reverse complement strand
GCGATCCAGCCGCGCAGCCGCTCGACGGCGAAGGAGGAGGCGAAGGGGAAGTTCACCGCCGCCCGTGCGCCCTCCGCGCCCGCCACGAAGGCGCGCGCCGCCGCCACATCCACCGCCAGCGGCTTCTCGCAGAACAGCGCCCGCCCCGCCGCCAGCACGCGCGCGGCGTGCGCCAGATGCGTGGCCGGCGGGGAGGCGATATAGACGCACGCCGCCCCCGCGATCACCGCCTCGGCCGACGCCGCCCGCGGCACGTTCGGCAGGGCCGCGCCGATCCGGTCCATGGCGGCGGCGGAGGGGTCCCAGATGCCGGTGATCCGCACCGTGTCCGCCGCATGGCCGGCCGCCGCGCGCAGCAGCCGCTCGCCCATGATGCCCGCGCCGATGAATCCCAGGTCGATCATGCCCGCCCTCCGCAACGCCCGCACTCTGCCCGCCCTGGCGGCGCATCGCCAGACCCGGCTATGGTCCGCCCCTTCATCACCACAGGATGCCTGCCCATGCGCCCCTCCGGCCGCCCCGCCAACGCCTTGCGCGAGGTTTCCATCACCACCGGCTTCGCCCGCCACGCCGAGGGCTCCGCGCTCATCCGCATGGGCGGGACGGAAGTGCTGTGCGTCGCCTCGGTGGAGGGGAAGGTGCCAAGCTTCCTGCGCGGCGCGGGCAAGGGCTGGGTGACGGCGGAATACGGCATGCTGCCGCGCGCCACCCACACCCGCGGGGACCGGGAGGCCGCGCGCGGCAAGCAATCCGGCCGCACTCAGGAAATCCAGCGCCTGATCGGGCGGTCCTTGCGCGCCGTGGTGGATCGCGCGGCGATGGGGGAGATGACCGTCACGCTCGATTGCGACGTGCTGAACGCCGACGGCGGCACCCGCTGCGCGGCCATCACCGGCGCGTTCGTGGCGCTCTCGCTCGCCTTCCGGCACTTGCAGAAGATGAACGTTCTCAAGACCATCCCGCTCATCGGGCAGGTGGCCGCGGTGTCCTGCGGGATCGCGGGCGGCGCCCCGGTGCTCGATCTGGATTACGCCGAGGATTCCTCGGCCGAGGCGGATGCGAATTTCGTGCTGACGGAGACGGGCGGCATCGTGGAAATCCAGGGCACCGCCGAGCAGGCCCCGTTCTCCGAAGCCGCCTTCCTCGCCCTGCTCGCCCTCGCCCGCACCGGCACACAAGCCCTGTTCGCCGCCCAGCGCGCGGCGATCGATGCGGCGACTGGGGCCGCCTGATGGCCCGCCGCCTGCCCGCGGGGACGGAGCTGGTGCTGGCCAGCCACAACCCCGGCAAGCTGCGGGAGATCATCGCGCTCGTTGCCCCGCACGGCCTCCGCGTGGCCTCCGCCGCCACCCTCGGCCTGCCGGAGCCGGAGGAGACGGAGCCCGATTTCGCCGGCAACGCCCGGCTGAAGGCGCTCGCCGCGGCGCGCGCCGCGAAGCTGCCGGCGCTGGCCGATGATTCCGGCTTCTGCGTGGCGGCGCTGGGCGGCGCGCCCGGCGTGGTTTCGGCCCGCTGGGCGGGGCCGGGCAAGGATTTCGCCGCCGCCATGGCGCGGGTGAACGCGGAGATGGGCGCGGCCGAAGACCGCCGCGCCTGGTTCGTCTCCGCCCTCAGCCTCGGCTGGCCCGACGGGCACACCGACACCTTCATCGGCCGGGTGGACGGGCTCGCGGTGTGGCCGCCGCGCGGGGCGCACGGCTTCGGCTACGATCCGATGTTCCAGCCGGTGGGGGAGGCGGAGACGTATGGGGAGATGGACCCGGCGCGGAAGAGCGCGACCAGCCATCGCGCGCGGGCCTTCGCGCAACTGCTCGCGGCGTGTTTTGGCGAAACATAACGGAATTTCAGGCTTCCCTAAAAAACTGTAAGGTTACTTCTACCACCCATCCGCGCCGAACCTTGTTCTTGACGGCCCTTCGGAAGTGTGGGTTTAATTCCTCAAGGTTAGGAATTAAAAAATCCGTCCCGGCGCCGGGAACAAAGGGGGGAGATTTGCGCGCAGCCGAGGAGCAGGCCCGCTCTCCGCAGGGGATGTTGCGGCGCAAGCATGAGCGGGTGATCTTCCGCAGCATCAGCCGGCGGAATGCGATTTCCCGCGTGCAGCTTTCCGAGCAGACCGGGCTTTCCGGCCAGTCGGTCGGCAGGGTCGCGCGCGATCTGCTGGCCGACGGCCTGATCGAGGAGACGGACATCGCGCGATCGAGCGGGCCGGGCGCGCCGCCGGTGGGGCTTCGTGTCCGCCCCGACGGCGCCTACGCGTTCGGCTTCGGGCTGGAGCGGGACTGCCTGACGGCCGTGGCGCTCGATCTGGGCGGAAACGTGAGGTGGCGGAACGCGACGGCGCTGCCGAGGGCGGAGACCGCCACGAAGACGCTCCGGCGGATCGCCGGGGAGGTGCGCGGGCTTCTGGAGATTTCCGAATGGAAGGGGCGCCGCGACCGGCTGTGCGGCATCGGCCTTGCCGCACCCGGGCCGATCGATCTTGCGACCGGCACCATCGTCCGCCCGCCCAATTTTCCCGGCTGGGAGCATGTGGACGCCGCGGAGGAACTCCGCCGGATGCTCGACCTGCCCGTGGTGATCGACAACGAATCGACCGCGGCGGCGATCGGGGTCGAATGGAGGATGCCGCGGGGGCATGGCCCGTTCCTGTACTGCTACTGGGGGCTCGGGATCGGCGGCGGGCTGGTGTTCGACGATGACGTCTATCGCGGGACGACGGGCAACGCGATCGAGATCGGCCACGTGATCGTCGATCCCGCCGGCCATCCCTGCGATTGCGGTTCCCGCGGCTGCCTGGAGGCCGAGGCCTCGGCGACCGCCCTGCTCCGCGATGCCGCCGCGCACGGCCGCTTCACGACGCTGCGGGAGGTGGTGGCGGCGGCGAGGACCGATCCCGCTGTCGCGGCACTGCTGACGAGCGCCGCGGAGAAGCTGGCCACGGCGCTCGTCAGCGTTCTGAACATCGTGGATGTGAATGACGTCGTGCTCGGGGGCGAGCATTTCCACGAGGTGCAGGAGGTGTTCCTGCCTGTCATCCGCGGCCGCATCGAGCGCTGCGCATTCCGCCGGAGCATCGCTGCGACGCAGGTTTCGGTGACGGGGCTGGGCGAGACGGCGAACGCCATCGGCGCGGCGGCGCTCGTGTTCTTCTCTTTGCTGCCGCGCGCCGCACGGCGCGGGGCAGCAGGGGGGCGGCCGGCCATGCACGGCTCCTGAAAAAACATGTCTGCCAGGGAGGAAATGAAAACCATGCAAAAATCATCGACGAAAGACGCCATGAAGCCGCTGCGCATCGGCGCGCTTGCGGCGGGCGCGCTGCTGGGCGGCATGCTTGCCGCCGGGGCGCCGGCGGCGAACGCCGCCCCGATCACGCTGACGGTGACGGGTGACACGTTCGCGCCCAATGCCGCGCCCACGGACAAATGGTGGAAGATCGCCGCGGCGGTTTTCGAAAAGGCGCATCCGGGCGTGAAGGTGAAGATCCGCAATGTCGTCACCAACAGCGAATCCACATACTACGCCAAGCTCGACCTGCTTGAACGCAGTGCGGCGACGACGCCCGACGTGATCTGGGAGGATTCCTTCCTGGTGAAATCCGACGCGGAAGCCGGATATCTGGCCGCACTTCCCGAACTCCAATCCTTCGAGGAGTACAAGAGCCTTTATCCGACGTTCAAGCACATGACGGCGGTTCATGGCACGCCCTATGCCATGATGGTCGAAACCGATGTCGAGCAGATGTACTACGATACGAACATCTTCAAGCGGGCGGGGCTTCCCGCGGCGTGGAAGCCCAAGGGGCTGGCGGACATCATCGCCGCCGCCGAGGCGATCAAGGCCAAGGTTCCCGGCGTGATCCCGCTCTGGATCTACATCGGCACCCCCCAGGGCGAGGCATCCTCGTTCCGGGGATTCCAGGTGCTGCTGGATGGCACGCCGGACCGGCTGTACGACGCGCGGACGAAGAAATGGGAAACGGGCGGCCCCGGGTTCGACGCGGTGTTCAACTTCCTTGCGGACCTTCACAAGAAGCACCTCGCGGAGGGCGCCAGCTACTGGTCGAACCCCAATTCCCGCACGGCCCAATTACTCACTTGACAAAGCGGACTGCATTCCTGCATGATGCCATTCATCGACGGAGCGCAGCCCATGAATGTAAATCTCACCGATCCGGTCTTTCACGATGAAGATAAGGCCCGCGCGTGGCTTGAGGATTCGCGCTGGCCCAACGGCGTGAAATGCCCGCATTGTGGATCGACGCAGGCGGCCCGCATGGGGGGTACTGCGCATCGTGCAGGCCTGTTCCATTGTCCCGATTGCCGTGGTCAGTTCACGGTGCGCACCGGGCAGGTCATGGAGCGCAGTCACATCCCGTTGACCAAGTGGGTTCTGGCCTACCATCTGATGGCGGCATCCAAGAAGGGCATTTCGGCCCATCAACTGCACCGCACTTTGAAGATCGCCTATAACTCGGCTTGGTTCATGGCACATCGCATCCGCGAGGCCATGACAGACACCGATCCGTCACCGCTTGGCGGCCAGGGGAAGGTGGTCGAGGCGGATGAAGCCTATCACGGCAAACGCGAGACGCCGCAGCCCAGCAAGCACCGCCACGGGCGTCCCTATATCAAGAAGGGGAAGGCGGCCGAGAAGCGCCCGATCTTCGCGCTGGTGGAGCGTGGCGGCGCGGCTCGTGCCTATCACATGCCGCAGGTGACGGCAGCGAACGTGCGCGACGTGCTGGTGCGCAATGCCGATCGCAAGAGCAGGCTGCACACGGACGAAAGCCGCCTGTATCCAATGGTCGGCAAAGAGTTCGCGCAGCATGAGACGGTGAACCACGGCGCCAAGGAATATGCCCGCCACGATGTGACGACCAACTCGGTCGAGGGCTTCTTCGGCATCTTCAAGCGCGGTATCAATGGCGTCTATCAGCATTGCGGCGAGCAGCATTTGCAGCGCTATCTCAACGAGTTCTCGTTTCGCTACTCGCACCGCTCCAAGTTGGGCATCGAGGATGCCGAGCGAGCGGTAATCGCGTTCAAGAGTGGTGAAGGCAAGCGCCTGACGTGGCGGCGGATTGACGCAGCCTAAGACGCCGAGGCAGCAGGCTCGCGCTTTCCTGGCTTGGCGTCGTCGTCAGCAACCACCTTAGCGGCTGCTTTCGGTTTTATACGCGGCTGCGGTGGCTTTGCCATCACGCGTTGCGCCAATTCTCTGGCGCGGTGTTCAACCTCAACTTTGGTCAGCTCTTTTGCCATGTCGCGTAACACCTACTATCTCGTTACCATGTTCGAGATTTGGATTCCCTTTGCACCATGGCAACACCCAAACAAATCGAAGCTAGCGTACTTTATGCCAACTT
>DATKQI010000109.1:0-2653 GCA_035532755.1 Acetobacteraceae bacterium | reverse complement strand
CGTTGCGGCCCTCGAAGCAATAGGCGACCAGGAACCACCGTCCGCCGCGCGGAAACGTCTCCACCAGCAGGTCCGCCCGGCCGGGCAGGCCGGAGCGGGCTTTTTGCAACCGCAGCCATTCCTGCACCGGTTCGGGAAAGCGCGGCCAGGTCGCCGGGTCCTGCAGCATCGCCCGCACGCTGTCGGCGAGGTTGGTGGTCAGCGGCAGCCGCCCGCCGGCATAGGCTGGAATCTTCGGATCGCCCGATCCGCCCTCCGCCACCTCCACCGCCGTTTCCCGCATTCCGAGGAAGCGCAGCAGCCGGCCGGCGAACAGGAACGTGTCACCGGGCGTCAACAGGTTGACGAAATATTCCTCGATCTCCCCCAGCACCGGGCCGCGCTTCAGCCGCACCTTCAGCAGCGGCGCCTCCACGATGGTGCCGATGTTCATCCGGTGCTGGGCCGCCACCCGCGCGGAACGCACGTGCACCCGCCCCTCGGCGTCACGGAACAGCCGGCGATAGCGTTCGTAGGCGGCAAGCGCGTAGCCGCCATCCTCCACGAAGCGCAGCACATCGTCGAAATCCGTGCGCGTCAGCCCCGCATAGGGGGCCGCGCGCGCCACTTCCGCATACATCGCATCGGGATGGAACGGCGCGCTGCACGCCATGCCCAGCAGATGCTGCGCCAGTACGTCGAGCCCGCCGGGGCGTGGCGGGTCGCCGTCCAGCGCGCGCGCCGCCACACCCTCGATCGCGGCTTCGCATTCCAGCACCTCGAACCGGTTGGCCGGCACCAGGATGGCGGCGGAAGCCTCGTCCATCCGGTGGTTGGCCCGGCCCACGCGCTGCAGCAGCCGGCTCACGCCCTTCGGCGCGCCCACCTGGATCACCTGCTCCACACCCGCCCAGTCGATCCCGAGATCGAGCGAGGATGTCGCCACCACCGCCCGCAGCGCGCCGGCCGCCATCGCCGCTTCCACCTTCCGCCGCTGGGCGATGTCCAGACTGCCATGATGCAGGCCGATCGGCAGCGTTTCCGCGTTCAGCTTCCACAGCGCCTGGAACAGCAGCTCAGCCTGCGCGCGGGTGTTGACGAAGACGATGGTCATCCGCGCCGCGCGGATGCGCTCCAGGATCGCCGGGGCGGCGGCGAGCCCCATGTGGCCGGACCATGGCAGATGCCCGGGCGGGAGCAGGATGGACAGCGCGGGCGCCGCCCCCTCGGCGCCCTCGATCAGCCGCACGCCGCCGCCGCGCCCATCCGCCGAGACCCAGGCGGCCAGCGCGGCCGGGTGCGCGACTGTGGCCGACAGCCCGATCCGCCGTGCCGCCGGGGCGAGCGTGCCGAGCCGGGCGAGACACAGCGCGAGTTGGTCACCCCGCTTCGTGCCAGCGAGCGCGTGCACCTCGTCGATGACGATCGCGGACAGGTTACCGAACAGCTCTGGCGCGTCGGGCAGGGAGAGCAGCAGAGACAGGCTCTCCGGCGTCGTCAGCAGCATGTGCGGCGGCTGCACGCGCTGCCGGGCGCGGCGGTTCGCCGGCGTGTCCCCGGTGCGCGTCTCGATGCGGATGGGCAGCGCCATCTCCGTCACCGGCGCGGTCAGGTTGCGGGCGATGTCGGTCGCCAGTGCCTTCAGCGGGCTGATATACAGCGTGTGGATGCCCTCGGCCGGCGCTTCCGCCAGCGCGATCAGGCTGGGCAGGAACCCGGCCAGCGTCTTGCCGCCGCCGGTGGGGGCGATCAGCAGCACGCTTTCCCCGGCCGCAGCCGCGTCCAGCATGGCAAGCTGGTGCGGCCGCGGCGCCCAGCCCTGGCGGGCGAACCATCCGGCGAAGGGTTCCGGCAGGGCGGTGTGCATCCCACATTATCCATGCCCGCGCCCTTGCGGGGCAATGCCACAGCAGGAGGAACGCTCCATGCCTGACCCGATCGCGCTTGACCCGGGCCGCACAGCCCTGCTGGTGATGGACTGCCAGACCGGCATCGTCGAAAATTATGCGCCCAACCCGGCCGCACTGTTGCAGCGGGTGTCCGAGGTCATCGCGGCCGCTCGCGCGCATGGGATGCGGGTGATCTACGTGGTGGTGGGCTTCCGCCCCGGCTATCCCGAGATCGGCCCGAACAACCGCAGCTTCAACGCGCTCAAGGATTCGGGTCGGGTGCTCGCACCGGTGGTCCACCCCGAGCTCGTCCCGCACGAAGCCGAGCCGATCGTGGTGAAGCGCCGCGTGGGCGCGTTCGCCGGCACCGATCTCGAAATCATCCTGCGCGCCAACGGCATCGACACGCTGGTGCTGGCCGGCATCTCCACCTCCGGCGTGGTGCTGTCCACTCTCCGGCATGCGGCCGATGCGGACTACCGCATCGCGGTGCTGCGGGATTGCTGCGCAGACCCCGATGCCGCCGTGCATGATTGCCTGATGAACAAGGTGTTTCCCCGCCAAGCCGATGTGATGACCGCCGACGATCTGCTGGGCAGCCTCGCCGCCTCGGCCTGATGCCCCACCCGGACACCTGGCT
Organism: Acetobacteraceae bacterium; assembly: GCA_035532755.1. Classification (GTDB taxonomy): domain Bacteria; phylum Pseudomonadota; class Alphaproteobacteria; order Acetobacterales; family Acetobacteraceae; genus DATKQI01. The sequence goes on along the minus strand of DATKQI010000109.1, from coordinate 145 downwards.
GCGCGTGCTGCCGGCGGGCCTGTTCTGCGAGCCCGGCGGCTTCTTCATCGACCCGCTGCGCGCGGTCGATCGCGCGGTCATCACCCACGCCCATGCCGATCATGCCCGGCCTGGCCACGGCCATGTGCTGGCCAGCGCGGAAACG
>DATKQI010000108.1:0-2466 GCA_035532755.1 Acetobacteraceae bacterium | reverse complement strand
CCTCGCCACGCCGCGCTTCCTGTTGCGGTTGCCGTATGGCAAGAAGACCGATCCGATCGATAGTTTCGCCTTCGAGGAATTCACCCGCCAGGAGGGCCTGGGCGGGATGCTCTGGGGCCACCCGGCGCTGATCCCGGGGCTGCTGCTGGCCGAGACCTTCGCCCAACAGGGGGCGAAAATGCGGCTGGGCACCGTGATGGGCGTGGGCGATATCCCCTATTACGTCTATGTCGCCCCGGACGGGGAGCAGGTGGCGCTGCCCTGCACCGAACGGCTGTATTCGGAACGCCAGGCCGTTGCGGTGTCGCAATACCGGGTGATGCCGCTGTTGTCGATCCGCGGCAAGCCGGAATTGCGGCTGGGCGGGTTCACCTCGGTGGCGGGATCGCCGCTGGCCGGATTCTGGGCGCCGGGCGGGATCGCCCCACCCGCGCCGCCGCCGACCCGTGCCGCCGCGCCGCCGCCACCGCGGGCCGCCGCGGCAGAGCCGGCGGAGGAGGAAGACGCCAGCGACGATCGTGCCGAAACCGAAACCACCGACACGGCCGACACCGACACCACAGCCGCGGCCGCGCCGGACGCGGCGGGAGAGGAGGTCGATCTCGACAAGCTGCTGGCCGATCTGAACGCCGCTCCGCCGCCGGCCGCGGCGGACGAGACGGAGCCGGATCTGGACGCGCTGCTGGCGTCGCTGAAATAGGTCCCGAAACCGAGTTAGGTCCCCCTGCCCCGGGCAGCCCGGGCAGGCCGGAACTCCGCCCTAATCCCCGATCGCCGCATAGGCCAGGGTCCGAAACAGCAGGCGGTAATGCTCCCGCTGCCCTGGCGCCTGGATCATCAGCACCGCAATCATCCGCTCCGCCGGGTCCACCCAAAAGCTCGTTCCCGCCGCCCCGCCCCAGAAATACGTCCCGACCGAGCCTGGAAACGGCGCCAGCCCCGCCGCGATCCGCACCGCGAAGCCCAGGCCGAACCCGTGCCCCGGCGCCACCAGATCCGCCGCCGCCGGCAGGCCGCCCAGATGGTCCGCCGTCATCAGCGCGAGCGTCGGCCGCGCCAGCAGCCGGCGCCCGCCAAACGCGCCCCCCTGCACCAGCATCGTCAGGAATCGCGCGTAATCAGCCGCCGTTCCCACCATCCCGCCGCCGCCCGAGAGGAAGCGCGGCGGCTCGCGCACCTCCAGCAATGCCACGGCCGCGCCGCTCTCCGGGTCCTTGGCAAACCCCTCGGCCAACCGACCCAGCGCCGGACGCGGAACAAAGAACCCGGTATCGGCCATCCCGAGCGGGCCCAGCACCAGTTCGGCCAGCACCGCGTCCAGCGGCGCGCCGGCGATCACCTCGATCGCGCGGCCCAGCACATCGGTGGAGCGGCTGTATTCCCAGTGCGTTCCCGGATCATGCAGCAGCGGCAGGCTCGCCAGGAGCGCCGCCTGCTCGGCATTCGTCTGATTGCGCCGCGCGATCCGCGCCGCGACATAGGCCTGGTGCACCGGCCCGGCGCCGCGGAACTCATAGGTCAGGCCCGAGGTGTGACGCAGCAGGTCCTGCATCGTGATCGGACTGGCGGGCGCGCTGCCATCCACGCGCTTCACCGCGGCGAACTCCGGAATGTATTTCGCGACCGGATCGGACAGCAGGAACCGCCCTTCCTCCCACAGACGCATGGCCGCGACCGAGACCATCGGCTTGGTCATGGAATAGATGCGGAAGATCGCATCGCGCGTCATCGGATCGGGCGCATCGGGGTCGCGCCGTCCGAACGCCTCGAAAAACCCGAGATGCCCGCGCCGGGCGATCAGCGCGACCGCGCCGGGGATGTGCCCGGCCTCGATGCGCGCGCGCAGCGCTTCGGACAGGCGCGCAAGCCCGGCCTCGGACAGGCCCGCGGCGACGGGGTCGATGGGAGGGAGGGAGGACATGGGCGAAGACCCCGGCATGGTGCGGCGGGCAGCATCGCGGGGCGCGGGGCCGGCGGCAAGGCCGGATCGCCTCCCGGACCCAGCATCCGAGCGAGCCGTGCCCGCCTGTGTCCCGCCGGCCGCGCCGGCGCGGACCAGGCGGGCTTTTCGCGCGCCGACCGCGGGCCTAAGCAGGAGCGCTTTCGGCGCTGTCTTCCCTTCCTCGCGGGAGGAGTGGCGGCGCGCCATGCCTCCGGGACCAAGCCATGCACCTCACCGCCGAGCAAGACGCCGACATCGCCGCCGCCCGCGCCGCGCGCGCCGAAACCCGCCGGCCGACCGTGGCGGCGCTGGAAGAACTGCTGTTCACGCCGCTGCCCGTGCTCGATCACGGCTTTCTCCGCGTGATCGACTACATGGGCGACGACGGTGCGATCGTGCAGGCCGCGCGCGTCTCCTACGGCCGCGGCACCAGGCGCGTCTCCGAGGATTCCGGCCTGATCCGCTACCTGATGCGCCATCGCCATTCCACCCCGTTCGAGATGTGCGAAATCAAATACCACGTG
>DATKQI010000107.1:0-3231 GCA_035532755.1 Acetobacteraceae bacterium | reverse complement strand
CTCGGGATCGGCAACGCCTATCGGGCGGCGAGTGGGAACTCCTGCTTCATCGCCGAGACCCACACCCTCTATGAGCGCGAGGTGACCGAGGGCGAGCATGTCCTGGTGGCGACCCGGCTGCTCGCGGTCGATGCCAAGCGGTTGCATTTCGTGCACGAGATGCGCCGCGCGCAGGGCGGGGAGCGGGTGGCACTGCATGAGCTGCTGTGCCTGCACATCGACATGCGCGAACGCCGCACCGCGCCCTGGCCGCCCGCGCAGCGCGCGGCCCTGGAGGCCGCGGTCGCGGCCGAGGCGGTGCTGCCGACGCCGCGCGGGGTCGGCCGGCGGGTCGGCCAGAAGCCGGACAAGCGGGCGGGCTGAGCTCGACTCCTGTCAACCGGAAACTGTCATATTAGTCAGGGTCCTGGCATAAATGTGAGGTCTCTATGGCTGCACTAGCAAGAGAGAAGGAGCGGGCGGACAAAGCCCGGCGGTACCTAAAGGCCGAGCTAAAGCGCGCGGACGTGACCTATGCAGAGCTTGCCAGCCGGCTGCGGGAACATGGGTTCGAGGACGAGACGGAGGGGTCGGTTACCGCCAAGCTGGCCCGCGGCACCTTCTCGGTGACGTTCTTCCTGGCCTGTCTGGCCGTGCTAGGGATCACTGCGCTGGTGCTGGCGGACCTTTAGGACCACAAATAGCCCAGATCGAGTCAGAGACCGAGATTACGAACCACATGAGCGACGATCCAAGCACAAAGCGCCCAGAGCAAAGCGCAGAGAGGGATAGAGGCATTTCCCCAGACGCTACCCAGATAGGCGGCGCCCCCCAAAGCAATGACGGAAAGCGCAGCTACCTCTATCACAGATATCAGAGAAGCAAGGAATTTCTCCGGAATACCAAATCCGACCATTGGCTCGCGGTCGGTACGTGGGTGCTCGTAATCCTGACGTGGAGCCTGGTGCGGAGCGACCAGGACGCCTTCATGGCCGCTAACCGCGCGTGGATCAGCCCATCCGCCATGCACTTGAATCGGCCGCTTGAGTCCAGCAGCTTGGTCGATGTGGTGGTATTCGCACAGGACACTGGACGCGCGCCTGCTACAAACGTAGCATATCGCTTCCACGAGTTCTTGGTCAAATACATTCCTGATGGAAGCACTATGACGCGCCCGATCAATCGTCCCAATACTACATGCGACGGCTTGACCCCAACTCGCGGTGAAGGGGCTGTCATCTATCCAGGGAAAACAGATTCTTTCATAGAATCTGACTTTTCCGATACGCCAGGCGATCGGGCGATTGTGATTCAAGCCAGAACGCGGCAGAAAACCATGATAATAGACGGTTGTATCGCATACCGTACATTTGATTCCGACCACATAAGCGAGTTCCGTTTCATGTTGCGGGACGTGCCTGGACCAAGCTGTATTATTACTGGCGTCGAGAAAATTGGTTGCGCGTGGCACTTTAATAGTACCGGCACCGGAGCCGACGCCAATTAACAGAACGGCTACCGCCGCACGGATCTACACGGCTCACCTACCGCCCGGAATATGGGGAAAGGTCCGTCCCGGACCTAGTTTTGGTCTGGTGGCGCTTGCTACATAATACCGGAAGAATCATTCAACCGCAGATGTACGCTGATGCACGCAGATGGTCCGAGCGGACCGGCCGGCCGGCGGCATCCTCTGTCGCGCGAGGTCGGCCGGGATCCGCACGGGGCATCTGCGTGCATCAGCGTACATCTGCGGTTGAAACCCCTGTGCTTCCTTGCGCCGGCACGAGGCAGGGAAGCCGAACCCGGCCCGCTGCCGCTCGACCCGCCGCCGCCACTGTGCAACAGGGCTCGTAATAAGAGCGATCGCTTTTTCACGCTCTGAGAGCGGCCGGTTGTCGCCGCCGGCGCGCGGCGCCAGACTGTCCCCCGACACGGCCGGCCACCGGCCGGAACGCAAGGAGGAAGACGGGCCATGGAACCACGGATAGCGGTGGTCGGCGCCGGCGCGGTCGGCGGCTACGTCGGCTCGGGCCTGGCCGCGGCCGGCCACGACGTCACCCTGATCGACCCCTGGCCCGCCCATGTGGAGGCGATCCGCGCCGGCGGCATGCACCTCTCCGGCATGACCGCGGCGGAAACCCGCACCGTGCGCGTGCCCGCCCTGCACCTGACCGAGGTGCAAGGGCTCGCCCGCCAGCGCCCGATCGACATCGCCTTCGTCGCCGTGAAATCCTACGACACCGAATGGGCGACCCTGATGATCGCGCCCTACCTGGCGCCGGCCGGGGTGGTCGTCTCCCTGCAGAACTGCATCAACGAGGAGCGCATCGCCGCCCTGGTCGGCTGGGGCCGCACCATGGGCACCGTGGTGAGCGGCGGCCTTGCGCTCGACCTTTATGAGCCCGCGCATATCCGCCGCACCATGGCGAAGCTGCCCGGCCGCACCTGCCTTTACGTGGGCGAGCCGAGCGGGCGGGTCACCGCGCGCGCCCGCGCGCTGGCGGCGCTGCTGAGCGCCGTCGACGGGACGCATGCCACCGACGACCTGTGGGGCGAGCGCTGGACCAAGCTCTGCGTCAACGGGATGCGCAACGGCGTGTCCGCCGCCACCGGCATGGGCGGCAACGAACGCGACCGCCACGATGCGGTGCGCCGGGTGTGCATCCGGCTCGGTGCCGAATCGGTGCGGGTCGGGCGCGCGCTCGGCTTCCGGGTGGGCAAGGTGGGCGCGCTCGACCCCGAGGCGCTCGCCCGCGCCGGCGACGGCGATCCGGCGGCGCTCGCCGAGGTAGAGCGGCTGATGCTGGCCGGCACCACCGGCGAGGCGCGCAGCGACCTGCAGCGGCCGTCGATGGCGCAGGACATGGCCAAGGGACGGCGCACCGAGATCGAGTTCATGAACGGATTCATCGCCGCCAAGGCCGAGGAAGCCGGCGTGCCGGCGCCCACGCACGCACGCCTGACCGAGGTCGTGAAGCAGGTGGAACGCGGGACCTTGCGTCCCGATCCGTCGAATGTCCTGTGGAACTGACGACTGCGGCGGCGGCCCGGGATTTTTTCGCGCCGGCCGATCGCAGCAGGCGCACGGTAATGGATTGAGATCATGAGCGTACAGAAAGAGGGGAAGGCGATCACGCCGCCCGATATCGCGGCACGGAAAGGCGGCGTGAAGCTGGTCTGCCTCACGGCCTACACGACGCCGATGGCCCGGCTCGTCGATGCCCATTGCGACGTCGCGCTGGTCGGCGA
>DATKQI010000106.1:0-13993 GCA_035532755.1 Acetobacteraceae bacterium | reverse complement strand
CCCCTGCGTTTCGTCGCGTTGAGCCTGCCTGCGTCGCTGCGCGCCTCGATCGGCCTGCACGCGGCGGCGGCGGCGCTGGCCGTGGCCGTGCCGGCCGCCTGGCCGTGGGCGCTGGGCGGCGTGGCGCTGAACCAGGCGGTGCTGACCGGGGCGGGCATGTGGCCGCGCAGCACGCTGCTGGGGCCGAACCTGCGGCGCCTGCCGCCATCCGGCCGCGCCGAAATCGTGCTGAGCTTCGACGACGGGCCGGACCCCGAGGTGACGCCGCGCGTGCTCGACCTGCTGGACCGGCACGGCGCGCGGGCGAGCTTTTTCTGCATCGGCGCGCGGGCGCGGGCGCATCCGCGGCTGGTGGGCGAGATCATCCGGCGCGGCCATTCGGTCGAGAACCACACCGACCGCCACCCGCACCACTTCGCCGCCCTGCCGCCCGGCCGGCTGCGGCGCGAGATCGCCGCCGCCCAGGCCACGCTGGCCGGGCTCGCCGGCACGCCGCCGCATTTCTTCCGCGCGCCGATGGGGCTGCGCAGCCCGCTGCTGCAGCCGGTGCTGGCCGGACAGGGCCTGCGCCTGGTCTCATGGACCCGCCGGGCGCTGGACGGGCTGCGCGGCGACCCGGCCGCCGCGGGCGCCCGGCTGCGGCGCGGACTGGCGGCGGGCGATGTGCTGCTGCTGCATGACGGCGGCGCCGCACGCGCCCCCGACGGCCGGGCCGTCGTGCTGGCGGTGCTGCCCGACCTGCTGATGGCCCTGGCGGGGCGGGGCCTGCGCAGCGTGACCCTAGGCGACGGGCTGGCGTAGCCGCCGCGCCAGCCAGGCCAGCATCAGCCGGACATGCATGCCGGTCAGCAGCAGGTTGTCGCGGCCATAGCGGAAATGCGACACCCCGCCCGCCGCGGCCGTCGGATAGGCGACCGGGGCCGGCAGGTTGATCGCGCGCACGCCCTGCCAGCACAGCCGCACCGCCGCCTCCGGATCGAAGTCGAAGCGGCGCATCCAGCGCGTGGCCTGCATCACCGCGAGCAGCGGCGCGATCGGATAGACGCGGAAGCCGAACAGGGAATCGGCGATCCGGCCGCCGGTCTCCAGCTTTGCCCACCAGTTGGACACCCGCCGCCCCTGCACGCGCAGCGCCGGGGCGGCGGCGTCGAACACCGGCACGCCGAGCACCATCGCCCCCGGATCGGCGGCCGAGGCAGCCATGAAGGCGCCGATATGCGAGGCCGGGTGCTGGCCATCGGCATCGAAGGTCAGGGCATGGGTGAAGCCCGCCGCCGCCGCCGCCCGCAGCCCGTGCAGCACCGCGCCGCCCTTGCCCTGGTTGCGTGCCAGCACCAGCACCCGCAGCAGCCGGTCGCGCGCCGCCTCCTCGTGCAGCAGCCGGTCGGTGCCGTCCGTGCTGCCGTCCACCACCACCCAGACCGGCGCCCAGGCGGCGCGCGCGGCGCGCACCGTGGCCAGCATCGCGGGCCCGGGGTTGTAGCTCGGGATCACGACCAGATGGGTCGTGGAGGGCGTCATGCGCGGGAGAGTTCGGCGCGGGACAGTTCGTCGGCGAAGTAGCGTTCCATCCCGTCCGAAGCGGCGCGCACGTCCCCGCTCACCGCGATGCGCCGGCCGCAGCGGGCACGGTAGGCCAGCGGGAAGTCGGGCATGCGGTGCAGTGCCCAGCCGCGCCGCAGATAGGGGGTGTTGCTGTGCAGGAAGACCGTCTGCACCGGCACCCCCGCCATCCTGGCCATGGCGGCAAAGCCGGGCCTGAAGCGTCCCAACCCGCGACCGTCGGAGCGCGTGCCCTCCGGGAAGATCACCAGTTGCCGCCCCTCGCCCAGCGCGCGGGACGCGGCGCGGATCAGGGCCAGGGGCGCGTCGTTGCGGATATAGCCGGCCAGGCGGACGCTGCCGCCCAGGAACGGGTTGTCCCACAACCCCGCCTTGGCAATGCAGACCGCGTTGGGCAGGCGGGAGATCACCAGCACCGCGTCCAGCAGCGACAGGTGGTTGCAGGCGATGACCGCCGGACCCTGGGCGGGCAGCGCGTCCAGCGCGGCGAGGTCGAACCGCGCCAGTCCGCCCAGCCGCATCAGCCCCAGGCCGGCGCGGAACCCGGCCATGATGACGAACTGTCCGAGCGTGGCCCCCGCCCGGCGCGGCAGCAGGCGGAACAGCACGCCGGCGAGCAGGCTCCAGGCCAGGCTGACAAGGCAGAAGATCCCCAGCACCAGGTAGAACATCCCCCGGTCCCGCACGCGCGCCAGCTTCCCGCGCCGGCGGCCTGGATGCGCGAGGTCGCAGGCAACCTCCATTGCAATCCCATCGTCGCTGCTGTCGCCTGGAACTTACCATGGGACGCGACAGGCGTGATAAGGGCGCCGTGTCAGAAGGACCGACACCCCAGTGGACCCGCTGCCGCCCCACCCTGCCCTGACGGCGTACTACGCGGGCGCGGCCGAGCGGGAGGCGTTCGTGCGCCGCCTGTTCGATGCCACGGCAGCCGACTACGACGCCATCAACCAGGTCTTCTCCTTCGGCACCGGACGGCGCTATCGCGCCCGGGCCCTGCGGCAGGCCGGTCTGGCGGCGGGGATGCGGGTGCTCGACGTGGCGACCGGCACGGGCATGGTCGCCGCCGCGGCGCGGCACCTCGTCGGGCCGTCCGGCAGCGTCACCGCGCTCGATCTCAGCGCCGGCATGCTGCGCCGCGCCGGCCGCCATGCCGGGCTGTGTCTGGTTCAGGGGTCGGCGGACTCCCTGCCGTTCGCGGACGCGCGGTTCGACCTGCTGACCATGGGATACGCGCTGCGCCATGTCGGCAGCCTCGATACCGCCTTCACCGAGTTCGCCCGGGTGCTGCGGCCGGGCGGGCAAGTGCTGCTGCTGGAGATCGGCCGCCCCGGCAGCCGGCAGGCCCATCGCCTGGTCCGTGCCTATCTGGGCCGGGTGGTGCCGCTGCTGAGCCGGCTGGCCGGCTCCGGCCGCCAGGCCGAGACGCTGATGCGCTACTACTGGGATACGATCGAGAGCTGCGTTCCCCCCGAGACCATCCTGACCGCCCTGCGCGCCAGCGGCCTGCGCGACGCGCACTCGGCCACCGAGTTCGGCCTGTTCAGGACCTACACCGCCACGCGCTGACATGGATGGGGCTGCCGGTCAGCCGCACTTCAATTGCCGCCGGAATGAGCGTCTAAATGGCGCCATGCACAGACGCCGTCTCGGGCTCGCCGTTCTCGCCGCGGCATGGCTGCACGCAGCCGCCGGCCGCGCGGGCAACCCGGCGGGCAGCCCGATGGTCAGTGCGGCGGACTTCATCGGGCAACTCGGGCGCGATCTGCCGGGCGTGCTGGGCGATGCGACGACCGACGCGGAGAAGCGCCGCCGGCTGGAGCCGTTCCTGGCGCGTGTGGTGGACGTGGCGGCGGTGGCGCGCTTCTGCCTCGGCCGGTACTGGCGGCAGGCGACGCCGGCGCAGCAGCAGGACTATCGCCAGTTGTTCCTGCGGGTGCTGGCCAATGCGGTGGCCAGCCGGGTCGGCGCCTATGGCGCGGGCACCAGCAAGGTGACGGTGCTGGCGGACAGTGTCGAGCCGGACGGCCTGCATGTGCCGACCATCGTGCAGACCGGCGACGCGCCGGCGGTGCGCATCACCTGGCTGCTGGAGTCCGCCGCGGACGCGGCCGGCGCCGGCGCGTTCCGCATCCTCGACGTGCAGGCCGAGGGCATCAGCATGCGGCTGTCGCTGCGCAGCGACTACACGTCCTTCATCGCCCGCAACGGCGGCGATCTCGACCTGTTCCTGCGGATGCTGCACGCCCACACGCCGTAGCGGTTCGGCCGGTCGCAGATCGGCTGCATTGATCTGTCCGACGGCAGACGGTAATCGGAGACGGCGACACGGTCATGATCATGCGCAATCGGCGGGGAGATGCCTATCGATGCGCCGGGGTCGTCCTTCCCTCAGCGTGCTGACGCTCGGCATCCTCGTCGCGGTCAGTCCGTTCGACACCGCTGCGGCATTCGCGTGCAGCCCGACATTCGAATTTGCCTGTCAGATCGGGCAGAAAATCGGCCAGGACGCCCATGACGCCGGCCATGCCATTGCCAAAAGCGCCCGTGAGTTCGGGGTCGCCGTCGGCAAAGGCGCGCATGAGTTCGGCGCGGCCGTCGGCAAAGGGGTCCATGACGCCGGCAATGCCTTGGGAAAAGCCACCCAGGGCCAGGGCGCCGACGCATCGCCATCCGGTCCGACGCGGGCACCTTGAACCGCGCCGGGCTTGCCGGGCTGAGCGCGTCGGTCAGGCAGGGCGGCCGAGACCATGCTCTGCTGGCCCTTGGGCACGCAGGTCAGCGCGCCGACCCTCGGTGTTGGCGGCCACGGCACGGCCAAGCTGCGCAGGAAGTCGCCGCCGCCGGCCTTCGCCGGCAACTCGGCCAGCGGTAACCTCTCCTCGGTCATCGGGTCCTCGGGCCTTCGGGTGAAGTCCGGAAACTCCCCCGTAGCCAGCCGATCCGACGACCACCCGCGCCCACACCCTGACGGGCTCCGAATTTCCACCACGTCCGTGGACGCCGGCCGCCGCTCCGCCAGGAGACGCCGCAGGCCGATCGTCCCCCCGTGAGCACCCTGACGCCGTGGCCGCACAGCCACTCGCGACCTCGGAGGATAAGGCAACAGCAGGCGTTTTGGGAGGCGCTCAGGTGATATAGCGCCGTGAGCGACCGTCCGAAGGCACATGCCAACGGATTTGTGCGAGCGCCCAAACGTAGACCACTTCCCCATCATCTCGGCATGGCGAAGGAAATTCACCGGCGTTGTTCTCGACCCCTTTTTATAACGTAGTATCAAGTTTCGTGCAATTGAAAGCGCTGAGAGATCAGATTTGCTAATTAAACACTACCGGACACCGCGCGATTTACGGCCGCCTGGAAAACTGTCGAACCCACTTCCATGCGAAAATATCACTGCTTGGATCGCGCCGTCTGTATCACTTCCAGATTAATGCCAAGGCCGATGAACATTTACTGAGGATCGTCATGACGGCTATTCTCCGGTCGCGTTCCTGCGAGCCAGCAGCAATAAGCGCTCTTGACCGGACGGCCGATGCTGTCGACTTCGGCCGGTCCGCAGGCAGAGGCTTTGCCGCACCATCCCAACACCGCCCGAGAGATCATCGGTTATGGGCGTCATCGCTCCTGATGGGCACCGATACGGTGGCCATCGGCATGATCATGTTCATTGGTGTGCTGAGCACCGCCCGCGGCCAAACAATCGAACTGCTTGCGGTGCTGGCTTGCGCATTGCTGGTCGGAGCGCTCAGTCAAAACCTGGGGCTCTATGCTGTGCGGTCGGAGCGCGAAATTCGCCACACCGGCACCACTGCGATCGAGATCGCCGTATTTGTCACCGGCATCACGGCGATCGTGGCCGCCACCGTCGATGGTCCCATGGCGGCCGCCGGGCCGGTGGCGGCAGGGATGGCCGGCGCGTTGTGCATCGCGCTTGCGCGGATTGCCTGCGTGGCGCTGCAACGGCATCGGATCCTCAGTCTGAGCGGACGGATACTTCTTGTCGGCACACCGGAGGCGGTACGGAGCATGGTTGCGGCCGCAGGCTTCGGCGGCCCGCTTGTCACTGGCTGCATCACCGTTGGGGACGATGATGACGCCGATTTCGGAACCCCGCGGGTGGCGCGGGTCGATCCGAGTCCTTCCGCGGATGTCGCAGAGGATGTGGCCACGTTAATCGACGTCCTTGCGGTGCCTGGACGGAGCTGCGATCGTGTCGTGATCATCGGGGCCGGTCTGGATGATGCGAGCATCAGGCGAACGCTGTCATGCCTGGAGCATCTGCCCGTAGAGATATCGTTGGCACCTACCTTTTCGACATTTGGCGAAGCTGACAGCCCGCTCGATCACGCCGCCTGCCTGCGCCTGCGCCGCAGTGCCATGACGCCCGCCGAGCTGGCCGCAAAGCGCTTCTTCGACATCGTGCTGGCATCGCTGCTGGTGGTGGCGTTGGCGCCAGTGTTCGCGCTCATCGCCCTCGCGATAAAGCTGGAGAGTTCCGGCCCGGCGTTGTTCCGGCAACGGCGATGGGGCTGGAACAACGAACCCTTCATGGTGCTGAAGTTCCGCACCATGCGGTCCAACGCCGCGGGGCGGGATGGCAGCATCCAGGCAATTCGCAGCGATCCGAGAGTGACGCGCGTGGGTGGGTTCCTGCGCAGGACCAGTCTGGACGAGCTGCCACAACTTTTCAACGTGGTCGGCGGCAGCATGTCGCTTGTCGGACCAAGGCCGCATCCCGAGGCGCTGAACCGCCGATTCCTCAACATCATCCGGTACTATGCAGCAAGACATCGCGTGCGCCCCGGAATCACGGGCTGGGCGCAGGTCAACGGGTTTCGGGGCGAAACCGGCACCGACGCCAATATGCAGCGACGGGTGGAACTCGATCTGGAGTACATACGCACTCGCTCGTTCACTTTTGACCTCTGGATCCTGGCGCGGACGTTTGTGTCCGTGGTCAGTGGCACGAACGCGTATTGAACGGAATGCCTGCATTGCGGCGAAAGGGTGTCATATGCGTCCTACTGGAAAGAGGGTTCTGGTCACTGGCGGCGCTGGCTTTCTTGGATCTCATTTATGCCAGCATCTCGTTGAGCAAGGGCACGACGTCCTTTGCGTCGACAATTTCTTCACCGGCAGAAAGATCAATGTCGCCCATCTTCTCGACCACGCGAATTTTGAGATATTGCGTCACGACGTGACGTTCCCCCTCTACACGGAGATCGACGAAATCTACAATTTCGCCTGCCCGGCATCGCCGGTACACTACCAGTTCGACCCGGTGCAGACGACCAAGACGAGCGTGCTCGGTGCCATCAATATGCTCGGCCTTGCGAAGCGCGTTCGTGCAAAGGTGCTGCTGTCGTCGACCAGCGAAGTCTATGGGGATCCCACCGTACATCCGCAAACCGAGGACTATCGCGGCAATGTCAATCCACTGGGTCCGCGGGCATGCTACGACGAGGGCAAGCGCTGTGCGGAAACCCTGTTCTTCGATTACTTCAGGCAGCATCGGACGCGCATCAAGGTCATCCGCATCTTTAACACCTATGGTCCCCGCATGCATCCGCAGGATGGCCGAGTCGTCTCGACCTTTATCGTTCAGGCGCTACGGAATGAGAACATCACGCTATTCGGTGATGGCAGTCAGACACGTGCCTTCTGCTACGTCAGCGATTTGATCGACGGCATCGTGCGGATGATGGAGGCGGACGATGCGGTTCGTGGGCCGATCAATCTCGGCAATCCCCATGAGATCACGGTGAGGGAGCTTGCGGAGCAGATTCTGATGCTCACCAACTCCCGGTCCCGCATCGTGTATCGGCCGCTTCCGCAGGACGATCCGGTGCAGCGCTGCCCAGACATCTCCCGCGCCGAAACTGTCCTGGATTGGACCCCCAAGGTGCAGCTTGATGAAGGGTTGGCGCGGACGATCGCCTATTTCGAGACACAGTTGCGGAATGAGGGACACCTTACCGAAGTGGCCGAAAGATGGCAGCCGCCCGCAACGGTCGGATAATGCCTGAACGGGCAGCCCGGGACAACGATCCTATTGGTCGAGGCGCGTAAATGCAAAGCCGACAGCGTGAAGCGAACCGATTCTGGCCCGGCGACGTGGTTGAAGTGCGACCGCCGGCCGAGATCCTCGCCACTCTCGATGCCGAGGGAACCCTGGACGCAATGCCGTTCATGCCGGAAATGCTGCCCCTCATCGGCAAGCGCTTCAGCGTGGCAAAACGGATTGAAGGTATCTGCGATACCGTCGGCAGCGGCGGTCTGCGGCGGATGCGCGACGCGGTCTTTCTGGACGACGTGCGCTGTGATGGATCAGCGCATGGTGGCTGCCAGGCGGAGTGTCGCCTCTATTGGAAAGAGGCCTGGCTGCGCAGACCCGGCGCAGTGGTGAGGTCTGCAGACGAGGCCAGCAGGACGGCGGCAGAAAGACTCGAACGCCTCGTGGGATCCAATGCCCGCCGACGTGATCGGTGCGCAGAGGCGGGTGCGATCTTCAGGTGCCAGGCAACTGAGGCGCCGCGGGCGACTGAACCAATGCGCCGCACGGCCAGGCCTATGCAGTATCTTCGCGAAATCTCCGTTGGAAATGTTGGGCCGGGACGCTTCCTGAGCGTCATGGCGCTCGCGATCGCCTGGAAGATTGGCGCGCAGCTGGGTCTGAATGTTGGCGCGCGGCGGCGGGTGACGTCCGAGAAGACGGCCAACCCCGCCGAACGGAAGACCGCATCGCTTGGCCTGCAGCCGGGAGAATGGGTAGAAGTCAGGTCTTCGGAGGAAATCGGCCGCTCGCTGAACGCGCGAGGTCATCATCGCGGTCTGGCATTTTCGCCCAATGAGATGCTTCCTGCCTGCGGAAAGCAATTTCGGGTGCGGGGGCGCATCGAGAGGATCATCGACGAAAAGACCGGTCGGATGCTGACAATGAAAAACGACTGCATAACCCTGGAGGGCCTTGCCTGCACCGGGGAACGGTCAACCGGTCGCTGGTTCTGCGCGCGCGGCGTGCATCCCTACTGGCGCGAGGCCTGGCTGCGGCGCGTCGATGTCGCGCAACCGGCAGTCGTGCACGAGGTGGCTGCATGCCCTTCCAAGGTGGGGCTCGGCTGAGAAGAGTGGTCAGCAATGCCGCAGTGGTTGCCGACCGCGTCGGCAATGTGCGGATTCCGGACCTCGTCGCCAACGTCCTCGATAACGAAGAGCGCGCAAGCGGCGTCTTGTGTGGCCGCCGCTATGGTGGCGTTCATCGTTAGTTGAAGACCCCGGAAGGGACTTGCAAAATGCAGACTGATGGAGCCCAATTTATAGGGAGCGACCGCTCGTTGGGGTCCGGATCGTTTATCGGGGGCGCCGTATTGCGGGATGTGTCATGAAAATCACTAGATTGGTAAGAGGATTTCGTATCGGATGCAGCGATACGGAATTCGAGTTGCTGCGACTGCTCGCTGAACGGGGACTGCGGGAACTTACCAATTCCTCCTCTGCCGCGACTCTTCCCATCCCGGTTCAACGTACCCTGTATTCGGGAAAATTTGGCGATCTTGGCGGTCTGTTCCGGGTGGATGTGGATCGACGGGATCCGGAAGTGGTTTATGGCGGTCCCATCAAAGTGGTCAGCAGAATGTCGCCCGGTTGACCATTGCTGATGCTCTGGACGAGCGTGGGAAGCGGCACGCGGGGTTTGCAAGCGGCAGCTATGCGCGGCCGTGATATCGGCAGGAACTTTACGAACGGAATGCTCCGGCGGGGTTCAATTGAACAAGCTCGTAACCATCTGTGTTCCTACCTATCGCCGGCCTTCGTGGCTGCTGCACTGTCTGTACTCCTGTTTGTGGCAGGACTATCGTCCCCTTGAGATCGATATCAGTGACAATTCGCCGACGGACGACTCGGAATTGCTGGTTAAGTCGCTGACGCTGCCGGAAGGCGTCGCGATTCGGTATTGGCGCAATCAGCCTTCGATCGGCTCCGTGGAGAGCCAGAAGAAGTTGTTTGCAGCGGCGCGCGGGCGTCGTCTGGTTTGGATGAACGACGATGATGTGCTTCTGCCAGAGGCTGTCAGCAGCATGGCCGCGGGGTTCGCGCGCGCCCCAGACGTTGTCGCGGCCCATGGCTTCCGGCAAGTGATCAACGCGGATGGCGAGGTGTTGCCGGAGGCGACGGCACGCTGCAACGCCGAGAGTGAGCGGAGTCCGCAAGATGCCGGCGTGCACCGGGATCTCTTGGTTTCCGCCCTGCTGAAGCAGATCTCGCCCATTGGGGCCATGTTCCTGACCGATGTCGTCAAGACCCTCGGCTTGCGCGATCGTACGCAGGTGGGTCTGGCGGTGGATACGGATTTCGCGATCCGCTTGGCCCAGTCGTATCGCGGCAGCGCCTACGTGCTGCTGGACCGCATGACAATCCAGTCGCGTCGGGCATCGTCGACGCTCAGTTACACGGCGTCGGATGTGATTTGGCGGCTGTACGACATGGTCGCGTCGATGAAAGGTCTCTCGGCAGCGGAGGAGCTGGCGAGAGAGCGCTTCCTGCGATGGGATGGGCCGCTTGCGGTGCGCGA
Organism: Acetobacteraceae bacterium; assembly: GCA_035532755.1. Lineage (GTDB taxonomy): Bacteria > Pseudomonadota > Alphaproteobacteria > Acetobacterales > Acetobacteraceae > DATKQI01. The sequence continues at coordinate 3,855 of DATKQI010000106.1, read as the reverse complement.
ATTCGCGCTCGCTCACCGGCGAAGGCAGGCACTACGGGTCCTGCTCTCGCGCACATACCCGCATGATCGAGGAGTGGCGCGGACGGCTTATGCCGCGGCGCTGATCGCCATGCCGGAACTGGCGTTTGGAGTACGCCGTTGGATGCGCAACGGCGCTGACCTGGGCAACCAGACATCGGCTTCCCGGCAACAGACGCACTCGGGGATGGGGGGGAGGATCTTCGTCTCGTTCCGAAGACTTGCGCGGACTTTCCGTGCAGCCCAAGGGCTTTCGGAGACGGTTCCGGGAATCGGTGATGCGATCGCCGCGCCTGTGGATGTCGGTGCAGGTGTTCCTGGCTCACGGGTGAGCCGTCCGTCATGACGGCGTACGGACGTGATCAAATGTGCGGAGCAGGTTCGTGCGAATCGCGATAGTGACTGACGGTATCTGGGTCTATGGGGGTGCCGAACGGGTACTCGAGTCGATGCTGGAGATTTATCCGGAGGCCGATGTATTCGCGCTCGTGAACTTCTTGCCACCACAGGAGCGAGCGTGGTTGCGCGACCGGACGATCAGGACATCGTTCATTCAAAGACTCCCGGGCGCAAAGGCGTATTTCCGCAAACTGCTTGGCATCTGGCCGCTGGCGATAGAGCAGCTGGATTTGACGAGTTATGATCTTGTCATCAGTTCGCAGTTCAGCGTTGCGCATGGCGTGATAACTGGCCCATCGCAGGTGCATGTGGCATATACGCACTCTCCAATGCGCTATGCGTGGGACTTGCAGGCGCAGTACCTGCGGCAGGCGAATCTGCATAGGGGATCAAAGACGTATATTGCCCGCCAGATGCTGCACCGCCTTCGCATATGGGATGCGGTTGCTGCGGCCCGCGTCGATGCCTTCAGCGTGAATTCGGCATTCGTCGGCGAGCGTGTCAGAAAATTCTACCGTCGCGACAGCGCCGTGATCTATCCGCCGGTGTTCCTGGACCGGTTCGGGTTTTGCGAGAACAAAAGTGATTACTACTTGTATCTCGGGCGGCTCGTTGCGTACAAGCGGGTAGACCTGATTGTGGAGGCATTCGCCGCCATGCCCGACCGAAAGTTGGTGGTGGCAGGCGCCGGTCCCCTGCTTGCGCAGTTGAAGGCGCGTGCCACGCCCAATGTGCAGGTGCTCGGCAGGGTGGACGCAGCACAGGCGGATGCACTCATGGGGGGCGCGCGCGCATATCTTCATGCGGCCGTGGAGGACTTCGGCATTGCGCCGGTCGAGGCACAGGCCGCCGGCACGCCGGTCGTCGGGCTTGGAATCGGAGGTTTGCGGGAAACCGTGCGCGGGCTGCTGTGCGCGCGGCCAACAGGTGTCTTCTTCGGCGAGCAGACGACCGAAGCCATTCGTGAGGCTGTTGAAGAGTTCGAGGGAGTCCGGTCGGACATCCGACCGCATGATTGTCGCGAGAACGCCGGCCGCTTCTCGCCGCAGAACTTCCGCGACAGCTTTCGGCAGTTTGTCGATGGCGCGTGCCTGATGTACGGCAGCCATGGCGCGCTGGGTGAACGGCCGCCGGCGGCGGCGACCGACGAAAGTACGGATGGCGTGTCATGGAAAGGCGGCGACATCCGCCCATGGTATGCGGCGCAGGTCGCAGGCGCGGGATGCCACGACGCCGAACACGGGATGAACGGGTAGCCGTCGGCCGAGCAGGTGGTTGGCGCGGCGCCAGTAGTGATAGTCCCAGGTCCGCCACAGCGGCTGGTCCTCGTAGAGCGTTCCGCCGACGACAAAGAACGTCTGGTCTTGAGGCTCGGCAAGCCGGAGCAACAGGTTGCGGTGCCAGCCCTGCGGGGCGGCGGCGATAACCAGCAGGCTGCACGCATCCGTGGCAGCTCGCACGATCGGGCTGTCCGTCTGTTCCGCGATGGCGTGGTCTACCTGAAACCCCTGGCGGCTGAGAAAGTCGGCCACCTCCTGCTTTGCGAGCCGCTCCTCGTGGTCGGGTGGGCTACCGTCGCCATTGGCAAGCTTGATGCTCACGCTGAGCACCAGCAGGAAGCCGAGTGCGACTCTAGCGCAGGATGCGGCCAGCATGCCGTGTGCCCAATGCGGAAATCGCGACGGCGGCGGCAACGGACAGCCAGTTGGCGGTCGGGGCGCCGGCCGATCCCGGCGCGTGAATGATGGCGAAGTGGTGCGGAAGCAGCACGATCAGATCGAGCCGGACGAGATTAACCACGATGACGGCGGCACAGGCGAGAACACACCAGCCGACGTGGCGGATCGACCACGGCAAGCCGCGGGCCTGTGCGAACAGGACCCAGCAGAGGAACGCGATCGAGGCGTTGATGAACGAGGAACAGCCCGGCTCGATCCAGATGAAGCCGCTGCCGTCGGAGACGGCCAGCGTGTTGCCGATGCGGGGGAGTCCGCTCAACCAGCTTACCAGGGCGGCATCGAGTTGCAGCGGCTTATCGGTCGCAGTCAGGAGTTCAGGGGCCCATGTCATCGTGATGGTCGTAGCGAGCAGGACCCATGCCGCACGCTGGGCATAAGGCAGCCGCGCGTCAGCCGGGCGGGCGCGATCGGTGTGGACGAGGAGAATGTAGAGCGCGATTCCGTTCCGGTGAGCGCGATCCAGCTGAGTGTGCTCATCGGCGCCATGAAGGCGCCCAGCCCGCACGCCGCTACGACCAGGTCGGCACGGCTCGCAGGCTGATGCGGTTCACGCAGCAGCAGCATGTAGCAGACGTACAGCGCGAGCCAGGTGAAAGCGCTGATATTGAATGTATCATACAGCGCATTGAGCGCCCCGTTCTGCGCGATCGCGGCCATCATCGGTCCCACAACGCCGTTGACAAGCCCGATCAAACAGACGCCCGCGAAGAGTTCGGTGCGGGAAAGCGGGAACACGTGTCTTGCACCGCTTGGACCGCCTCTGCCCGGGCCGTTGGCGATTGCGCGCGAGACCGGTGAACAATTCCGCCTGCGGGCAGGCGGCGGCGAAGGCGATGCGCACCCGCGTGGCGGTCTCGGTGATGCGGGCGGCGATCTTGATCAGACGCAGGCGCAGGGTGATGAACTCGGCGGTGGCGAGGGGGTGCGGTCTGGGGATCGCGTCGCGCAGCGCGAGCATGAGCCAATAGGCCGCGGTGTGCAGCACGAGCCGTACCTGATTGGCGAGCGGCGAGCGGCAACTGGTGCGGTCGGAGGCAAGCTGGGTCTTGTGCAGCCTGATCAGGTTCTCGGCCTGACCGCGCGCGCAATACAGGGTGTCGTAGAGCCATTCGGCGCTGCCGTGGGTCAGGTTGGTCACCACGTAGCGGATGTCCGATCCCATCGTGCTGGCCTCGATGCGAGCGGCGACGCGTCGCTGGCGGCGCCACGACTTTGCGCCGTATCTGGTCTCGGTGTAGCGGCGGACCACCGGCGCCTCACCTTCGGCGCGGCGCACGCGCACATCGTCCGCGGTCGGCTCGACCAGGCGGTCCAGCACGGCGTTGCCCGGCAGGCCGAGGATGCAGCCAACGCCGTTGCCCTCGCACCACGCCATCACCTCGGGACGGCCGTAGTGGCCATCGCCGCGGATGGTCAGCCGCGTGTTCGGCCAATGGCGTCGGACGCGGCGCACCAGGCGGCGGAGATGGTTGCGGATTTCCGGCCCCGACGGCGTCTTGCCTGGCCGCAACAGCATCGCCACCGGGCGCGAACTGGCAGTATCGTAAACGTGGATCGGCTGGAAGCAGCGCTCGTCATAATGCGCATTGAACAAGGCGAGTTGCTGATGGCCATGCACGACATCGACGGTGTCGTCGATGTCGAGTGTGACGGCGGCGGGCGGACGCGGGTAGCTGGCGCAGTAGATGTCGACCATGGC
>DATKQI010000105.1:0-6122 GCA_035532755.1 Acetobacteraceae bacterium | reverse complement strand
CCGTATTCAGCAGCATGTTGGCGGCGGCTGCCGTCAGGCCGAGCCCGGCCATGCGGCGGACCAGCTCACGCCGCCCAAGCCGGCCGCTGAGGTATCCGTCGCAGAGATCTCTGGCTTTCTCGTCCATACTCATTCTCCCTTTGATGTTTTGTGTCGGGTTTTTGCGCTGGGCCCGTCGAGTTCGACAAGCCGCCGCGCCGTCGGCTCATCGGTGATCAGGGCGCTGAGCAGGTGGCTGCGCAACGCCGCGGCGATGGCAAGCACTTTGCCGGAGCCGCCGGCCACGGCCAGCACCTCCCGCCCCCGCATCACCTCCGGGTCGAGTGCGATGACCCGCTCATGCAACGTCGTATCGACAAGCTTGCCGCTCGTATCGTAATAGCGGCCAAGCATCTCCGCGATCGCACCCGCCCGCCGCACCTCCGCAACCTCATCCGGAGCGACCATCTCGCTTGCCGAAAGGAATGCGCCCTCGGTCACTTCGCCGATGCCGATCGCGAACAGCGTGGCAGTGGCGGCGATCGACAGCGCCTCCGCCACGCCACGCTGGGCGAGCAGCACGGCCCGGTCCGCGGCGGTGTTCGCATAGAAGGGAACCGGCATCAGATAGGCCTCGGCCCCGGTCTTCTCGGCGAGGCGATGGATCACGTCGAACGGGTTGGCGCTCACCCGCCGTGGCAGGCCGCCCAGCAGCGAGACGAAACACAGGTTCGGATAAGCCGCGCGCGGCAGATCTGCCACGCCGGCCGCCAGCGTGCGGCCATGGCCCACGCCGATGATGCGATGTCTGCCCGCCTCCAGCGCCCCCCGCAGGTATGCCGCCGTCGCCCTTCCAAGGGCCCGGAGCGGCAGTCCGGCTTCGCCAAGATCAGGCACGACCCGGCAGAAATCCAGCCCGAACCGGGAGGCAATCACGCGCTCCAGCGCGATGCAGCCGGCTGTAGGCCCCTCGATGAACACCCGCACCAGCCCCTCGCGCGCCGCCCGTGCGATCAGCCGATGCGCTTTGGCGGGTGCGATGTTGAGCCGCTGGCTGATTTCCGCCTGGGTGAAGGAGCCGGCGTAATACAGCCAAGCCGCCCGCGTCGCGAGTTCGGCCTCCTCATCCGGTCCGACATTTCCCCCGTCAGGCGCCATGGCATCCTGATTATTTTTTCAGTCTGTGCAAAATTTTTCATGCCAGGCCAATAGCTGTCAAGGGCATTGTTTGCCTGGATCGGCGGAATTGCCCCTTCAGGAAATCGGTTGGGCGAGAACTTTCAGAACCCCCTGGCCGTAACGCTCCAGTTTCGAGGCGCCTACCCCTTTGATCTGGCTGAGTTCGTCCAGGCCGCCCGGTCGCGTGACGACAATCTCGCGCAGCACGCTGTCGTGGAAGATCACATAAGGTGGCACCGCTTGCGTCTTCGCTTCCGTGGCACGCCAGATGCGCAACGCCTCGAACAGGCTATCCTCCGCCGCGGTTGGCACTGCGGTCCCCGGCGTGGGCCGTCCGCGGCCTGGCCGCTCGGGCCGCAACGGGCTTTCCTGGCGCAGCATCACGATCTGTTCGCCCCGCAGGATCGGCCTCGCCTTTTCGGTGACCAATGCGAGTGTGGCAAACTCGCCCATCGCGACCTCGATCGCACCGTGGGCGATCAACTGCCGGATCACGCTGCGCCAGAAGCCGCGCGGTGCGTCCGCACCTATGCCATAGGTCGGCAATGCATCATGGCCGCAACGCGTGATCATCGCCGTTTCCCGGCCCCGCAACACCGCAACGATATGCAGCGCGCCAAAGCGCTGGCCGGTGCGGTAGATGGCGGACAGCACCTTCTGCGCAGCGGTCGTGGCGTCGAACAGGTTGGCCGGATTGCGGCACATGTCGCAATGTCCGCAACCCTCGCCCAGTTCCTCGCCGAAGCAGGCGAGCAGGTTGCGGGTCCGGCAGGCCGCTGTCTCGCACAGCGCGATCATCGCTTCCAGCCGTTCGCGCATCACCCGCTTCTGCGCCTCGGGTGCGGCGGACTGGCTCAGAAAGAAGCGTGCGCGGCCGATATCCTCACCGCCATACAGCAGCAGCGCCTCGGCCGGCTCCCCGTCTCGTCCCGCGCGGCCGATCTGCTGGTAGTAGGCTTCCGGGCTGTCCGGCATGTCCAGGTGCGCCACGAACCGCACATCCGGTCGGTCAATGCCCATGCCGAATGCGATCGTCGCCACCATCACGACCGGCTCGCCAGAGCGAAATGTCGCCAGTGCAGCGCGCTTGTCGGCGGCAGCAATGCCCGCATGAAAGCCGATCGCCCGCACCCCCCGCCCGCGCAGCCGCTCCGCCACACGCTCGGTCTTCGCCCGGCTGCCACAATAGACGATTCCGGCCTGCCCGGCGTGGCGAGCCAGGAACGCATCGAGCTGCGCGCTCTCCCCGGCCTTCGGCTCGGCTGCCAGGAACAGGTTGGCGCGATGGAAGCTCGCGGCGAACACCGCAGCCTCGGGCATATCGAGTGCGGCCAGGATGTCGGTGCGCGTGCGGGGATCGGCAGTCGCGGTCAGCGCGATCCTCGGCACGCCGGGAAAGGCGCGCGGCAGCCGGGCGAGATCGCGGTATTCCGGGCGGAACTCGTGGCCCCATTGGGAGACGCAATGGGCTTCATCGATCGCGATCAGCGCCAGCTCCTGCCGCGCCAGCCGCTCCATCGTGCCATTGCCCAACAGCCTCTCCGGGGAGACGTAGAGCAGATCGAGCGTGCCTTCCGCCAACTGGCGCGACACGTTGCGCGCTTCCGCAGGATCAAGCTCCGAATGCAGCGCCCCGGCGGCCACCCCCAGCTGGCGCAAGCTCGCCACCTGGTCGTCCATCAGCGCGATCAGCGGGGAGACGACCACGCCGAGCCCCGGGCGGCAGATCGCCGGAAGCTGGTAGCAAACGCTCTTGCCGCCACCCGTCGGCATCAGCACCAGTGCGTCCCCCCCGGCGAGGACATGGTTGATCGCCGCTTCCTGCAAGCCGCGGAAGGCCGGAAAGCCGAAGACGCGGCGCAGGATCGCTGCGGGATCCGTCGCGTTCACGGGGTGCCGACGCTGATCTCCACCCGGCGGCTCTCCTGCGCGCTCAGCGCGAAGCTTGTCGGGCCGGCGGCGGCACGCCGGATGCGGGCCGCAGCCACGCCGTCCGCCTCCAGCCGGTCTATCACCACCTGGGCGCGCAGCCGCGACAAATCCAGATTAGCCTTGCGGCTGCCGGCAGGGTCCGCGAAGCCGGTCACGACGACCGATTGCGCCGGTGCCGCGTGCGCCGCACGCGCGGCCCCGTCAATGGCACGGCCCGCAGCGGCATCGATCGCCGCCGACCATTCGGGGAAGAATACGACGACGTGCGGCACGGGCGCTGGCGCCGATGCCGCGCACCCGGCCAGAAGGCCGACCATGAAGGTCAACGGCAGAACGCGCATCCCCGAGTCTCCCGCGGTCATTGATGCGCCATTGGTGCCTGCCGGAGCGTCACCGCGTCAACCATATCGCTACGTTTCGGCGAGGCCGGATGTTCAATGGTCAGCCGAGCTTCACCCCTGTCAGCAGGTGGAACCCGTCCGGGGTGAGGCGGCGGGAGGGATCCGGCAGGCGGCCGCCGCGCAGGACCTCGTCCTCGGGCCGCTTGCGGATGATGAACTCGATCGCGGCCTCGCCGATCGGCGTCAGAGTCTGGTCGAAGCGGGGCAACCCATAGCGGTAGGTGGAGTCCAGCCGCTGGATCTTCTGGATGTCAGCCTGCCCGCCCAGCGCGCGCACCAGATCGAGCACATTGCAGGAATGATCATGCCAGGACCGTTCCTTGAAGATGGTGAAGCTGCGCTTGTGGTCCGGGTTGAAGGTGCTGGGGAATATGCCTTGTTCGTACATATCCTCCTCCGGCACGGTCACGATCAGGTATCCGCCGGGTTTCAGGATGCGAAACCAGTTGAACAGGCCCTGTTCCGCGTCGTGCAGGTGCTCCAGGCAGTGGCTCGAATGCACGAAGTCGAAGCTTGCATCCGCAACGCCTGCCATGAACTGGGCATCGCCATCCGCAAGATCCCACACCCGCACGTCGCGCATGCTGGGGAACAGCTCCCGATAGAGCCAGAGCGGGTCCGGCGCGCCACCGATATCGATGCCGGCACCCACGAAATAGCGAATGGCGAAATTGATGTCCGCCGCACGCCGGACGATGGATTTGCTGCATTCCTTCACGGCCTCGCCCCTCCCGCGGGCTGGGGGAGCCTAGCCCGGCCGGCGAGACGGATGAAAGCGCCGGGATGCCTCGCATAGGTCGCGGCAGCCGCCATCGCTTCCGATCACAGGCAGCGAGCCGCCCAGCACGCCTATACCCGGTTGCGGCTGACCAGCCGCCCGGCCCTCGCCTCGGTCGCGCCGGCCCCGAACACGTAGGCGGACTGGCCATTCACCCAGGTCTCCTCGATCCCGTCAGCCGGCATGATCGGCGCGTCGAACGTCGCCGCGTCACGCACCGTCACAGGGTCGAACAGCACGAGATCGGCGTAGGCGCCGGGGCGGATCACGCCGCGATCGGCCATGCCGAACACGCCGGCGGTGCGGCCGGTCATCTTGTGGACAGCAGTTTCCAGGCTGAACAGACCGAGGTCCCGCGCATAATGGCCCAGCACGCGCGGGAAGGTGCCCCACAGGCGCGGGTGCGGGAAGGAATCGTGCGGCAGGCCGTCGGAGCCGATCATGCTGAGTTCATGCGCGAGGATGCGACGCACATCCGCCTCATCCATCTGGAACATGATCGCCCCGGCGGGGACGAGTCGCTCGGCGGCCTCGCGCTGGCTCAACCCCCACTCCGCGGCGATATCCGCGAGCCATTTGCCGGTCATTTCCGGGTGCGGGACGGACCACGAGACGCGCGTGCGCACATCCTCCCGCACGCGCGCCGGCATCAGCACGGTGGACCCGGCGGAATAGGGATAGACATCGAAATCGACGCGCTGGCGGCTCGCCGCCGCCTCAATGTGCGGCAGGGTCTCCACGCTGCGGCCGAAATTCTCCGGCTGGGCGCATTTGTGATGGCTGATGACCACCGGCACATCCACAGCGCGGCCAATCTTCAGCGTCTCCTCGATTGACTCCATCACCTGGCTCGCCTCGTCACGCATATGCGTCACGTATAGCCCACCGGCCTCGCGCAGCGCCTCGGCAACCGCGATGACCTCCTCCGTCGGCGCCATCATATTCGCCGGATAGTAGAGGCCGGTGGAGAAGCCAGACGCGCCTTCGGCCAGGGATTCCGCAAGGCGGCGGCGCATGTGCTCCGCCTCCCTGTCCGTTGCCGCGCGCTGGGTATCGCCCTTCATTGCCTCCACGCGCAGGCTCATATGCCCGATCAGCGCGCAGGTGTTCACCGGAGCCGGATCACGCGCCAGCCGTTCGGCATAGGCGCCGAAGCTGTCGAACAACCACCAGCTCTCATCGCCGAGCAGGTCGAGCGGAGGGATCGGCCGTGTCTTCATCGGCACCGGGGAGAGGCTGATGCCGCAATTCCCGACCACCACCGTCGTCACGCCCTGAGACATCTTGCACAGCATGCACGAAGGCCCGCACAGCACGGCGCGGTCGTCATGCGTATGCGCGTCGATGAAGCCGGGTGCGAGCGCCTTCCCGGTGGCGACCACCTCGCGATCTGCGGAGGCGGCGCCGAGATCGCCGACCGCGACGATGCGGTCGCCGGTCACGCCGACATCGCCGGCGCGCCGCGCATCGCCGGTGCCGTCGAAAATCGTGGCGTCGCGGATGATCAGGTCGCAACGAAGGGTCATGGCACTATCCTCTCAGCTTCTCGGTTGCCGCCGCATCGATCGCGCCGCCCGCGGAAACAGCCACCTTGTAAAGATCCTGCGCCGCGGCGACCGATACCAGCCCATCGCGCACATCCCGTGCGACCTGTGCCGGCGCCCGTGTCGACGGGTCGCCCATGCCACCGCCACCGGGCAGTTCCAGCACCAGCCTGTCACCTTCGGGGATGATCTGAAACCCCTTGGTGCGCAGCACAACCCCCGACGCCAGCGCGACACGCCCGGCCGCACCGGGCAAGCCGCCGTCGCGGCCTTTCGGTGGATGCGCGACGCGGTCGAAGATTGCATTGC
>DATKQI010000104.1:0-2267 GCA_035532755.1 Acetobacteraceae bacterium | reverse complement strand
GTGTGCAGGCGCCGCGGCGGATCAGCAGATGGCCGCCATTGGCGAACAGGTTGCGGGTCAGCAGCCGCCGGAACAGGTCTCCGCCACGCGGCGGCGCGGCGCGGCGCGGCAGCGGCGGATCGCCGGGCACTGCGGTGGCGGTGACAAAGGCATGCGGGCCGACGGCGGCGACGGCGGCGGCGGCGGCGGCCAGAGCGCCCACGAGACGGGCCAGGCCGTCGGGCGCGAGCCAGTCGTCAGCGTCGAGGAACAGGACGGCTTCGGCGTCCGTGTGCGCCAGCCCCGCGTTCCGCGCGGCGGAAACGCCCACCGCCGGCTGGCGGATCAGCCGGATGCGCGAATCGCGGAAACCGGCGGCGATGGTAGCGCTGTCATCAGTCGAGCCGTCATCGACCACCACCATCGACCAGTCGGCATGCGACTGGGCGACAACGGAGTGCAGGGCCGTGCCGATGAAGGCGGCGGCGTTGCGGGCCGGAACAACGATCCCGACCCGCATCAGGCTGGTGTCAGGCCGCCTGCTGGTGCGGGATGCCCTTCTCGGTGAGCAGCGTGCCGAGTTCGCCGGACTGGAACATCTCGGTGACGATGTCGCAGCCGCCCACGAACTCCCCCTTCACGTAGAGCTGGGGAATGGTCGGCCAGTTGCTGAACTGCTTGATGCCGTCGCGCAGCTCCGCGTTCTCCAGCACGTCCGCCGTCTTGAACGGCACGTTCAGATGGGTGAGGATCTGCACCACCCGGGCGGAGAACCCGCACTGCGGGAACATCGCTGTGCCTTTCATGAACAGCATCACCGGGTTCTCGGTGATGTCGGCCTGGATGCGGTCGAAGACGGGAGTGGACATAAGGGTTCTCCTCAATCGGGGGCGGAGGTCTGCAAGGCCAGGGCGTGCAGTTCGCCCCCCATGCGGCCGCGCAGGGCGGCATAGACGATCTGGTGCTGCTTCACCCGCGGAATGCCGCGGAACTGGTCGGACACCACGGTGGCGGCATAATGGTCGCCATCGCCGGCGAGGTCTTCCACGGTGACGCGCGCATCGGGGATCGCGGCACGGATCAGGGCCTCGATCTCGCTCGCCGACATCGCCATGCACGCCCCCTCAGTTCTGGCTCATCCACGCCGGGAAGAAGCGCTCATGCGCTTCCCGCAGGCTCGGGACGGATATGGAGACGCCATCGGGCAGTGTCAAATCCTCCCCGCCCGTGCGGCCCAACGCCCGCGCGGGCACGCCGGCGGCGCGGGCGGCGGTGAGCAGGGCGGCGGCATCCCCCACGGCAAGGACATAGCGCGCCTGATCCTCGCCGAACCAGAACGCGTGGGCGGGCATGGGGTCGGGGCCGGGCAGCAGGCGTGCGCCGGTGTTGCCGGCCAGCGCCATCTCGGCGAGCGCCACCAGCAGGCCGCCATCCGATACGTCGTGGCAGGCGCGCACCTCGCCCGCGAGGATGCGGGCGCGCACGAAATCGCCGTTGCGGCGTTCGGCGGCGAGATCGACGGGCGGTGGTGCGCCCTCGGTACGGCCGGCGATCTCTCGCAGCCACAGGGATTGGCCGAGCGCGCCGGCCGTTTCCCCGATCAGCACGAGATCAAGCCCCGGTGCGAGCGCGATGCCCACGGCCTGGGCGGCGTTCTCGATCACGCCCAAGCCGCCGATCGCGGGGGTGGGCAGGATGCCTTTGCCCTCGGTCTCGTTGTACAGGCTCACATTGCCGGACACGACCGGGAAATCGAGCGCGGTGCAGGCGGCCGCCATGCCGGTGATCGCCGCGGCGAACTGGCCCATGATCTCGGGCTTCTCGGGGTTGCCGAAATTCATGTTGTCGGTGATGGCGAGCGGGCGGGCGCCGGTCGCGGTGATGTTGCGCCAGGCTTCGGTCACCGCCTGCGCGCCGCCGGCTTCGGGATCGGCCGCGCAGTAGCGCGGCGTGCAATCGGTGGTGAGCGCGAGCGCGCGCGCGGTGCCCTCGATGCGGACGATGGCCGCATCGGCCGCGCCGGGGCGCTTCACCGTCTGGCCGCCCACGGTGCTGTCGTACTGGTTCCATACCCATTCGCGCGAGCACAGGTCGGGGCAGGCGATCAGCCGCAGCAGGGCGGGGCCGAGGCCGGCCGGATCATCGACCGCGCCGAGCGGCGCGGGCTTCGGCATCTCGGCGATGGGGCGGTGGTACAGCGGCGCCTGGTCGGCCAGCGGGGCAAGCGGGATGTCCGCCTCCACCCGGCCCTGGTGGCGCACCACGATGCGGCCGGTGTCGGTCAGGTG
>DATKQI010000103.1:0-45191 GCA_035532755.1 Acetobacteraceae bacterium | reverse complement strand
ATCCAGCTTGCCGGCAACATCAAGCATGGCGGATTGTTCGAGGCCGCGTTCGGCATGACGCTGGGCGAACTGGTGGATGATGTGGGCGGCGGCACCGCGACCGGCCGGCCGGTGCGGGCGGTGCAGGCAGGCGGGCCGCTGGGGGCATATTTCCCGCGCGCGCTGTTCGACACCCCATATGACTACGAGGCATTCGCCGCGCGCGACGGGCTGATCGGCCATGGCGGGCTCGTTGTGTTCGACGACACGGTGGACATGGCGAAGCAGGCGCGCTTCGCGATGCAGTTCTGCGCGATCGAATCCTGCGGCAAGTGCACGCCCTGCCGGATCGGCGCCGTGCGCGGGGCGGAGGTGATCGACCGGATCATTGCCGGGGAGCGGCGGGCGGAGAACCTCGCGCTGCTCGAAGATCTGTGCGCGACGATGAAATTCGGCTCGCTTTGCGCGCTTGGCGGGTTGACCCCATATCCGGTGATGAGTGCGCTGACCCATTTCCCGGAAGATTTCGGCGGGCAACTGGCCGAAGCGGCCGACTGAGCGGAGAGACGCAATGGCATTGGTGCAGGAACTCGACTACGGGACGCCGGCAGTTGCCTCCGACCGGATGGTGAGTCTTTTGATCGACGGACAAAGCGTCCGGGTGCCGGAGGGCACGTCGATCATGCGGGCGGCCATGGAGATGGGCACGCAGATCCCGAAGCTGTGCGCGACGGACATGCTCGATTCGTTCGGCTCGTGCCGGCTGTGCCTGGTGGAGGTGGAGGGGCGCGCGGGTACTCCGGCTTCCTGCACCACGCCGGTGACGGAGGGGATGGTGGTGCGCACCGAGACGCCGCGGCTGAAGCAGCTGCGGCGGGGGGTGATGGAGCTGTATATCTCCGACCACCCGCTCGACTGCCTGACCTGCAGCGCCAACGGCGATTGCGAGCTGCAGGACATGGCCGGCGCGGTGGGGCTGCGCGACGTGCGTTATGGCTTTGCCGGCGAGAACCATTTGCAGGCGCGCAAGGACGAGAGCAACCCGTATTTCACCTTCGATCCGGCAAAATGCATCGTCTGCTCCCGCTGCGTGCGTGCCTGCGAGGAGGTGCAGGGCACGTTCGCGCTGACCATCGACGGCCGCGGCTTCGATTCGAAGGTGGCGGCAGGGATGGACGAGAGCTTCCTTGCCTCCGAATGCGTCTCCTGCGGTGCCTGCGTGCAGGCCTGTCCGACGGCGACGCTGATCGAGAAATCCGTCATCGCATCAGGCCAGCCTGAGCATTCGGTCGTGACGACCTGTGCCTATTGCGGCGTGGGCTGCAGCTTCAAGGCCGAGATGCGCGGCGATGAGCTGGTGCGCATGGTGCCGTGGAAGGACGGCAAAGCGAACCACGGCCATTCCTGCGTGAAGGGCCGCTTCGCCTGGGGCTATGCGACGCATCGCGAACGCATCCTGAGCCCGATGGTCCGCGCCCGCACCACCGATCCGTGGCGGGAGGTGAGCTGGGAGGAGGCGATCGGGCATGTCGCCTCCGAGTTCAAGCGCATCCAGGTGAAATATGGGCGCAATTCGATCGGCGGCATCACCTCCTCGCGCTGCACCAACGAGGAGACCTATCTGGTGCAGAAGCTGGTGCGCGCCGGCTTCCACAACAACAACGTCGATACCTGCGCGCGGGTGTGCCACTCGCCGACCGGCTACGGGCTGGGGGCAACGTTCGGCACTTCGGCCGGCACGCAGGATTTCGATTCGGTCGAGCATACGGATGTGATGCTGGTGATCGGGGCGAACCCGACGGATGGGCACCCGGTGTTCGCCTCCCGAATGAAGAAGCGGATGCGCGAAGGGGCGAAGCTGATCGTGGCCGATCCGCGCCGGATCGATCTGGTAAAGATGCCGCATGTGGAAGCGCAGTTCCATCTGCCGCTGCGGCCCGGCACCAACGTGGCGTTGCTCAATGCGTTTGCGCATGTGGTGGTGACCGAGGGGCTGGTGGATGAGGCGTTCGTGCGCGAGCGCTGCGACTGGAGTGAGTTCCAGCATTGGGCGGCGTTCGTGTCGGAGGCGCGCAACAGCCCCGAGGCGGTGGCGAAGGCGACGGGCGTACCGGCTGAGGATGTCCGTGCGGCGGCCCGGCTGTACGCGACCGGAGGGAATGCGGCGATCTACTACGGCTTGGGCGTGACGGAGCACAGCCAGGGCAGCACCACGGTGATCGCGATCGCCAACCTCGCGATGGCGACCGGCAACATCGGCCGGCCGGGCGTGGGGGTGAACCCGCTGCGCGGGCAGAACAACGTGCAGGGCTCCTGCGACATGGGCAGCTTCCCGCATGAGCTGACCGGCTATCGCCACATCTCGGACGACGCGACGCGAACGATGTTCGAGAATCTGTGGGGCGTGCATCTGGACCCGGAGCCGGGGCTGCGCATTCCCAACATGTTCGACGCGGCGGTGGATGGCAGCTTCAAGGGGCTGTATGTCCAGGGCGAGGACATCGTGCAGTCCGATCCGGACACCAGGCACGTGACGGCGGGGCTGGCGGCGATGGAATGCATCGTCGTGCATGACCTGTTTTTGAACGAAACGGCGAATTTCGCCCATGTGTTCCTGCCGGGTTCGAGCTTCCTGGAGAAGGACGGCACGTTCACCAATGCCGAGCGGCGCATCCAACTGGTGCGCAAGGTGATCAGCCCGCGCGCCCGCTATGCCGATTGGGAGGCGACGCAACTGATCGCGCAGGCGATGGGGATGGAGATGAACTATGCCCATCCGTCGGAGATCATGGACGAGATCGCGGCGCTGACGCCGACGTTCTCCGGCGTGTCGTTCCGCAAGCTCGACGAGGTCGGCTCGGTGCAGTGGCCGTGCAACGAGGCGGCGCCCGAAGGCACGCCGGTGATGCATATCGGCGCCTTCGTGCGCGGGCAGGGCCGGTTCATCGTGACCGAGTACGTCGCCACCGACGAACGCAGCGGGCCGCGCTTCCCGCTGCTGCTGACGACCGGGCGCATCCTGTCGCAATACAATGTCGGCGCGCAGACGCGGCGCACCGAGAACACGGTGTGGCACCCGGAAGACCGGCTGGAGATCCATCCGCACGACGCCGAAAATCGCGGCATCCGCGACGGCGACTGGGTGCGGGTGGAGAGCCGGTCCGGTGCGACCAGCCTGCGCGCGCTGATTACCGAACGGGTGGCGCCGGGCGTGGTGTACACGACCTTCCACCACCCCGAGACCCAGGCCAACGTGGTGACGACGGATTATTCGGACTGGGCGACGAACTGCCCCGAATACAAGGTGACGGCGGTGCAGGTCTCGCCCTCGAACGGACCGAGCGAATGGCAGGTGAAATACCAGGACCTGAGCGAGCGGACACGGCGGATAGAGGTGCAGGCCGCCGAGTGAGGCACGCCGTCAGCAACGGCACGCCCGCTGTTCCGGCTGCGGTGGAGCAGCGCATCGGCATCGCGTGGCGGGACGGAGCGGCTGCAACCTGCGCGCGTGCGGTGGCCGAGGAAACCGCGATCGCCATCACCTACGACCGTGTCACCCACGCCGTGATGATGGCGAGCCCGGCGGATCTGGAGGATTTCGCCGTTGGCTTCAGCCTTGGCGAAGGCGTGGTGGAGCACACCGGGCAGATCGAGCGGATCATGATCGAGCCATCGGACCTCGGGATCGATCTGCGCATGGATCTCGCGGCCGGATGCGGGCGGGGTTATGCCGAGCGGCGGCGGCGCATGGCCGGGCCGGTCGGTTGCGGGTTGTGCGGCATCGAGAGCCTCGCGCAGGCGATGCGGCCGGTGCCGGCGGTGGGGCAGGGTGCACGCCTGCCGGCGAAGGCGGTGGTGGCGGCGATAACGGCCTTGTCGCAGGGGCAGGCCCTGAACCGGCAGACACATGCGGTGCATGCGGCGGGGCTATGGCTGCCGGGAGCGGGCATGGCGGCGCTGCGCGAGGACGTGGGGCGGCATAATGCGCTCGACAAGCTCGCGGGCGCGCTGGCCCGGCAAGGGATCGACGGTGCGGCCGGGATGGTGGTGCTGACCAGCCGTGTCTCGGTGGAAATGGTGCAGAAGACAGCACGGATCGGCGCACAGATCCTGGCCGCCGTGTCGGCGCCCACCGGGCTTGCCCTCCGCACCGCCGCCGCCGCCGGGATCACCCTGGTGGCCGTGGCGCGCGGCGACGGGTTCGAAGTGTTCACCCATCCGGAACGGATCATCATGACGAGGGCCCACGATGTCGCCTGACAAGCTGGTTTACATGGCCAACCAGATCGGCCTGTTCTTTGCGGCCCAGGACCATGCGGCCGAACAGATCGCCACCCATATCAGGAAATTCTGGGACCCGCGCATGCGGGCGGCTATCATTGCCCATCTGGCGGCGGGCGGCGCCGGGCTCGATTCGGCGCCGCGTGCCGCGATCGCCATGCTGCCGCCGGTGAAGGCGGAGGCGGATGCCTGAAGCGACCATCCGCGCCTGCGGGCTGCCGGAGCGCTGACCAAAGCACAAGGCCCGGTAAAAGGGCCGTGAACGGGGGAAACGAGACATGGGCGTTCTATCGATTCTGGACAGGGACCACACGGTTGCGGGCCCGCGCTTCAACCGGTGGATCGTCCCGCCGGCGGCTCTGGCGGTGCATCTGAGCATCGGCCAGGCCTATGCGTTCAGCGTGTTCAACCTGCCGATGACGCGGCTGCTCGGCATCACGAAATCCGCGCCGGGCGACTGGAAGCTGACGCAGCTCGGCTGGATCTTCAGCATCGCCATCGTGTTCCTGGGCCTGTCGGCGGCATTCACGGGCACGTGGCTCGACCGGGTGGGGCCGCGGCGGGCGATGGCGACTGCGGCGGTGTGCTTCGGCGGCGGCTTCATCGTGGCGGCGATCGGCGTATCGCTGCACCAGCTCTGGCTGGTCTATCTCGGCTACGGCGTGCTGGGCGGGTGCGGGCTCGGCATCGGCTACATCTCGCCAGTGAAGACGCTGATCACCTGGTTCCCGGACAGGCCTGGCATGGCGACCGGCATGGCGATCATGGGCTTCGGCGGGGGGGCGATGATCGCCGCGCCGCTGTCTGTTCGGCTGATGCACGCATTCTCCACACCCACGCATGTCGGCGTGGCGCAGACTTTCGTCGTCCTGGGCATCGTGTATCTGCTGTTCATGCTCGTGGGGGCGGCGATCGTGCGAGTGCCCGCACCTGGCTGGGCGCCTGCGGGGTTCGTCGCACCCGTGCAATCGACCAAGCTGATCACGACCGCGACGGTGCATGCGGACCAGGCGGTTCGCACACCGCAATTCTATCTGCTCTGGGCCATCCTGTGGCTGAACGTGACGGCCGGCATCGGCGTGCTCGGCCAGGCTTCGGCGATGATCCAGGAAATGTTCCATGGCCGGGTAAGCGCGGTGGCGGCGGCGGGGTTCGTGGGCGTGCTCAGCCTGTTCAACATGGGGGGGCGGTTCGTCTGGGCTTCGGTGTCCGATTATATCGGCCGGCGCAACACGTATTTCGTCTTTCTCGGGCTCGGCATCGTGCTGTACGCGGTGGTGCCGAGCACGGCGGCGGTCGGCTCGGTCGCGCTGTTCGTGCTGTGCTACGGGGTGATCCTGAGCATGTATGGCGGCGGCTTCTCCACCATACCGGCCTATCTGAAGGATGTGTTCGGGACCCGCTACGTGGGCGCGATCCATGGCCGCATCCTCACCGCATGGTCGGCCGCGGGCGTACTGGGGCCGGTGCTGGTGAACTACATCCGTGCCTATCAGATCGGCCACGGCGTGCCGAAGGCCGATGCCTATACCGTGACGATGTACATCATGGCCGGGCTGCTGCTGCTGGGCGTGGTGTGCAACGTGTTCATGCGGGCTGTGGACGACCGGCATCACATGAGCCTGGAAGAAGCGCAGGCCTGAACAGGGAGGGCGGATCATGTCTGGTTTTCGTGAAGAGGATGCAGGCGGCGGGCTGAAGCTCGCGCTGGCCTGGGCGTTCGTGGGCATTCCGCTGCTGTGGGGGGTGCTGCAAACATTGGGCAACGCGTTGAAACTGTTCCACGGCTGAACCTGCCCGGGTTGCGCGGGGCCGAGCCGCCAGATTAGGCTCCGCGCATCATCGGGAGAGGCAGGATGAACGGGCAGGGCGTGATGCTGTCGGCGCGCGGGTTCGGCCTGTGACGCGCTTCCGGCCGCCGGGCGGTCTGGGTTGCGGCGGCGCCCCGCTGGGCAATCTGTTCGAACGCGTGCCGGAACCGGCTGCGGCGGAGAGCCTGCAAGCCGCGTGGGACAGCGGCATCCGCTATTTCGATACCGCGCCGTTCTACGGCTTCGGCCTGTCCGAGCGGCGGATGGGCGATGCGCTGCGGGGGCGGCCGGTCGGGTCTTTCACGTTGTCAACCAAGGTCGGGCGGTTGCTCAAGCCGGCTGCGGGGGTGGCGGAGACGCGGAACGCCTTCGTCGGGGGCCTGCCGTTCGAGGTGGTGTTCGACTATTCGGCCGCTGCAACGTGGCGGTCCCTGGAAGACAGTTTGCAACGGCTGGGGTTGCCGCGGATCGACATCGCCTTCATCCATGACTGCGCGGAGGACACTCACGGCCAAGCGTGGACGGAGATGTTCGATGCCGCCATGGCCGGGGCGGCGAAGGCGTTGACGGAGGCGCGGGAGCAGGGGCTCATCCGCGCCTGGGGCCTTGGGGTGAACCGGATCGAGCCTTGCCTGATGGCACTGGAGCGGGCGGATCCGGACGTGTTCCTGGTTGCCGGCCGCTATACGCTGCTGGTGCATACGGCGCTTGCGGCCTTGTTTCCGGCATGTGCGGCCCGCGGAGTGTCCGTGGTGGTGGGCGGACCGTATAATTCCGGCCTGCTGGCGGGGGGAACGACCTTCGATTACGAGGCGGCGCCGGCGGAGATGGCGGCGCGAGTGCTGCGGATCGGCGCGGTCTGTGCCCGGCATGGCGTACAGATGAAGGCCGTCGCCTTGCAGTTCTGCGCCGCCCATCCGGTGGTGGCGAGCGTGATCGCCGGCGCCCGCCGTGCTGCCGAAGTGCGCGAGAACGTGGCGATGATGGGCGTGGCCATTCCGGGGGATCTGTGGGCGGACCTGCGGCGGGAGGGGCTGATCCCGGAGCAGGCGCCGGTACCGGGATGATGCGCGTCGATTCGCACCATCACATCTGGCAGATCGCGCGCGGCGACTACCATTGGATGACGCCCGGCCTGCCGATCCATCGGGACTATGGGCTTGACGACCTGCGGCCGCTGCTGGACGGGGTCGAAGCGACCGTGCTGGTGCAGGCGGCGGCGACCGAGGCGGAGACGCGGTTCCTGCTGGATGCCGCGCGCGGTTCGTCCGGGCTGGTGCGCGGCGTGGTCGGCTGGACCGATCTGGCCGCGGCGGATGCCCCCGCGCGGGTGGCGGCGCTGGCCGGGGAGGTGCTGCTGAAGGGGCTGCGGCCGATGCTGCACGACCTGCCGGACGCTGAGTGGATTCTGCACCCTTCGGTGCAGCCGGCATTGAAGGCGATGGTAGCGCATGGGTTGCGGTTCGATGCGCTGGTGCGACCGGCGCATCTGCCCTCCATCCTGGATCTTGCGGCACGGCATCCGGATTTGCCGATCGTGATCGACCATGGCGCCAAGCCCGAAATCGGGCGTGGGCAATGGCAGCCCTGGGCGGATGGCATCGCCCGCATCGCGCGCGAAACCGGGGCGATGTGCAAGCTGTCCGGGCTCGTGACGGAAGCGGCACCAGGATGGGAGGTGGCGACGCTTCGCCCTTACGTGGCCCATCTGCTGGAATGTTTCGGCCCGGCGCGGCTGATGTGGGGCAGCGACTGGCCGGTGGTGGAACTGGGCGGCGGCTTGGCCGCCTGGCGCGCGGCCACGCGGAGCCTGCTGGAGAACCTTCCCGCTGCGGCGCGGGAGGCGGTCATGGGTGGGACGGCTGCTCTCTTCTATGGGCTGTGAGCGCCAGGAATCGCTCCAAAGGGTGAGTCGAGTTTCGGAAGGTAAAATTGCCGGTGGATGATAACGCGGCCGACGCCGGCTATTGGATGTAGCGACGCTTCGCAACCCGCCGGAAGATGTGCGAGACTGCTTGAGGCAAGAGCTTCAGGGCGGCGGCGTCCGGCGCATGGTGATGCCCTGGCCGCCTGGGGCGGGCGTGGTCTGGAACAAGAGGAGGGCGGCGGTTTGCAAGGCGCGTTCGCGCAACTGGCCAGACTGCGTGTTGCGGCCGCCGGCCCCACCGGGGGGCGCGGGTGAGCGGCACCATCTCGCGCGACAACGCCTTCCTGTCGATGAGCACGCCGCTCGGGCCGGATGTGCTGGTCCCGATCTCGTTTCAGGCGCAGGAAGGGATCAGCGAGCCGTTCCTGTTCCAGATCGACATGGTCTCGACCGAGCTGGCCATCGCCGGCGATGCGCTGCTGGACAAGATGGTATGCCTGGGTGTGTATCAGCGCAGCGAAGCCGCGGCGAACCGGCGGCTCTTCAACGGCATCGTGCGCTCGTTCACCGCGACCGGGCCGGCCAAACCCGGCTTCTGGGGCTATCGGGCCGAGGTGGTGCCGAAGCTCTGGTTCATGAGCCAGACCGAGGATTGCCGGGTCTTCGAGAACAAATCCACGAAAGACATCCTGTCTCTGCTGTTCCAGGACGCGGGGGTGACCGATCTGGAATGGCGGCTGCAGGGCAGTGCCACGCCGCGCGTGTTCACCATGCAGTACAACGAGACGAACCTACAGTTCGCTACGCGGCTGATGGAAGAAGAAGGCTATTTCTATTTCTTCGAGCACACGCAAGCCAAGCATACGCTGGTAGTGGGCAATTCGAACACCGCATTCAAGGATATTCCAGGCTGCTCCCTGGTGCTCACCGCCAATCAACGTGCGCCGCAGTTCCTCTCCGCGATGCGGCCGGTGGCCCCGACGGCGTACGGCAAGGTGGAACTGAACGACTACGACCCCACGGCCCCGAGCAAGGCGCTCGACAAGAGCGTGAATACCGTTCTGACAGCCTCCGGCGTGTCCACGCGGCCGGTGTTCCATTGGCCGGCGCTGAACTATGCGCCGGCGGACGTGGAATCCCGCGCGCGGCGGCGCATCGAAGCCGCAGAGGCAGCGGCAATGCTGTGGGAGGGGGCGGGGTACAATCCGCTGCTGTATCCGGGCGGTAAATTCACCCTGCAGAAGGCCGCCCTTTCCGCCGATGACGGCAAGAGCTTCGTGCTGCGCGCCGTGGTGCATCATGCGATCGACCAGACATGGGCGGCGACCGGCGGGGAGGGCAGCGACTACGGCAACAGCTTCGTCGCTTTCGATGCGACGCAGACCTGGCGCCAGCCGGTTGTGGTGCCGCGGCCGAAGATGGACGGCATCTATGCCGCCGTGGTGATCGGCCCGGCGGGCGAGGAGATCTACACCGACGATCTGGCGCGGGTGAAGGTCAAGTTCTTCTGGGACCATCGCAACGACACCACGCCGGACGGCTCGGTATGGGTGCGGGTGGTGCAGCCTTGGGCGGGGAACGGCTGGGGTGCGCAGTTCCTGCCGCGCATCGGAACCGAGGTGGCGGTTGCCTTCCTTGACGGCGATCCCGATCGGCCGGTGGTGATCGGCGGGCTGTACAACGGCCAGATGGCGCCGATCTATGCGTCGGCCGACAAGACCAAAAGCGGGCTGCGCACACGCTCCTCCCTGAAGGGCGGCGCGGCGGATTTCTCGGAATTCACCTTCGACGACAAGAAGGGGAACGAACTGGTCTTCCTGCATGCGCAGAAGGACTACCTCACCGAGGTTGAGCATGATCAGACGCTGAAAGTGCTCAACTGCCGGATCAAGGACGTGACGAAGGACGAGACCGTCAGCATCGGCAACAACCAGAAGGTCACGGTCTCCCAGAACCGGGACGTCGAGGTGACGAAGGGCCACGACGCGCTCGTGGTAAAGGCCGGGGACTGGAGTACCGATGTCTCGCAAGGCAAGATGACGACGACGGTGATGGGGAATTACGCCCTCACGTCAAAGACCGGGGACATCAAGATCGACGCTTCGAGCGGAGCGATCAAGATGACCGCGGTCACCTCGATCGAGATGACTGTGGGTGGCAACAGCATCAAGATCTCGCCCGAAGGTGTCGAGATCAAGGGCATGATGGTGAAGATTGCGGCGGAAACGATGCTGGAGGCGAAGGGGCCGATGGCCACGGTGAAAGGTGATGGTATGCTGACCCTGAAGGGCGGCATCATCATGCTGAACTAGGCCGGCGATGAGCGGATTGGCACTGCCCAAGCTTGCTGCAAGCCGCCTCGACGAGGTGGCCTCCCGCCTTGATCTGCCGCCGCCGGCGGCCGAGGCCGTGGCTGAATGCGAGGAGGTTCCGGCCGCCCTGCTGCGGCTGGTCCAGGACGGGTTCATGGTGGAGGCGTCGCGGCTGGTGGCCCATGCGCTGCCGAAGCGCGAAGCGGTCTGGTGGGCCTGCATGTGCGCGCTCCATACCGCGCCGGAAACGCTGCCGCCGGCCGACCTTGCGGCGCGGGAGGCGGCGGAGATGTGGGTGCGCAAGCAGACCGATGCACTTCGCCGCCAGGCAATGGAGCAGGCGCAGGTGGCCGGCTTCGCCACCCCGGAAGCCTGGGCCGCCGTGGGCGCGTTCTGGAGCGGGGATTCGATGTCGCCGCTCGGGCAACCCGTCGTTCCGCCGGCGCCGCATCTGGCGGGCACTGCGGTGGCCGGGGCGATCGCGCTCGCGGCCGTGCGTGCCCGGCCCGAGCGGCAGAAGGCCCGGCTCGTGCGGTTCCTCGAGAGCGCGCGTGACATCGCCGCCGGCGGTTCGGGCCGGCTGCCGCCCGAGGAGGAGTGATGGGACAGCCCGCTGCGCGAATGACCGATATGCATGTGTGCCCCGCCGTCACCGGCATCGTGCCGCATGTGGGTGGCCCGATCGTGAAGGGGCTGCCGACGGTGCTGACCTGCTCGTTGCCGCAGGCGCGGGCGACGGACCAGGCGGTGTGCGTCGGTCCGCCGGACATGATCGCCAAGGGTTCGGCGACCGTCCTGGTCGGTAGCCTGCCGGCCGCCCGCATGGGTGACAATTGCGGCCATGGCGGCGTGATTGTCCTGGGCGCTCCCACTGTTCTGATCGGCGGCTGAGACGATGAGCCTGACACTGAGCATGCTGCGCTGCCCGGATGCGGTGCCGCCGGAAACACGGCAGGTTTCAGGTGGCGAATTCAGCATCGGCCGCGGGCCGGATAACGACTGGGTGCTGGCGGACCCCGACCGGCATCTGTCGAAGCGGCATTGCGTGATCGCCTTCCGTGCCGGCGGCTGGCAGATCGCGGATACCAGCACGAACGGCACATTCCTCAACCGCGATGCCGACCCCGTGGGGGGCGGCGCGGTGCGGGATTTGCGGGATGGCGACCGCCTGCGGCTGGGCGCCTACGAGATCGAGGTGCGGATTGCCGAGACGGCCGGCATGGGTGGCGGCTTCGGCGGCGGTTTCGGCACGCCAGCCACGGGGCCGGCGGGGCGCGGGGCCGTGCATGATCCGTTTGGCGATGACCCGTTCGGCCAGCCTGTCACGTCCTCTCGCGGCACCTCGCCAACCGGGCTTGGGTTCGGCGATGATCCGTTGCTTGGGGGCGACCAGGTGCCGGGCCTGGGTGCTCCGTCGATCAACCTGCCGGCGGATTTCGATCCGCTGGCGCCGGAACCCGGCGATGCGCCTTTCACCGGGCCGACCCAGGCCGACCACACGCCGTCGTTCTCGGATGCATTTCGCCCACCGCCCCCGCCCGCCACTGCCTTGCCCGACGACTGGGATTTCGGGCGGGCGGTGCCGATGGCTCCCGCCGCTGCACCCTCGCCCGCGCCAGCACCGCCTGCTGCGCTGCCACCCACCGCGTCGGCGTTCGCGCCACCGCCAACACTGGTGCCGGCTTCGCTCCCGGCCGATCCGCTTGCCGGCTCGGCGCCGATGCCGCCGCCCTCATCCCCGTTTGCCGAGCCGGCCATCGCGTCACCCTTTGCCGAAGCACCGCCAGTGGTGCCGGTGCCGTCTCCGGTGGTGGCGCCTCCCGTTACGCCGCCGGCCGGTCCTTCTCCGCAGCGCGCTGCGTCCTCCGATCTGCTGGATGCATTCCTGCGCGGAGCCGGCATGGAGGATGTGCGACCGGCCGATCCGGCAGCGGCGATGGCGGCGCTGGGCGCGACATTCCGGGCCATGGTTGGCGGGCTGCGGCAGGTGCTGATAGCGCGCGCGGCGATCAAGGGCGAGTTCCGGATCGAGCAGACCATGATCCGCGCGCGCGGCAACAACCCCCTCAAGTTCTCCGCTGGGGACGACGACGCGCTGGCGGCCTTGCTGGGTGCCGGCCGGCGCACGGATATGGCGGCGGCCGAAGCTGTCGCCGACGCGCTGCGCGATATCCGGCTGCACGAACTCGCCTCGATGGCGGCGACCCAGGCGGCGGCGCGGGCGCTGCTGGCGCGGCTTGATCCGGCGGCTTTGCGGGCGGCAGCCGAGCAGGGCGGCGGCTTGTCGCTGATGCCGGCGCAGAAGAAGGCACGCGCGTGGGACGCATTCGAGAAACTGCACGCGAGCGTGACCCAGGCGCTTGCCGACGACTTCGACAGCGTGTTTGGCAAGGCCTTCGCCCGCGCCTATGAACAGGCCATGGACGAAGCTGCTGCGAAGGAGAAGACCGGATGATTACGCGCCGTACCATTGTGTCCCTGCTGCCCGTGCTGCTCGCCGCGGGCTGCGCCTCCGGGCCGGCGGCACCGGGGGTGCTGACGCTCACCATCAATGCCGGGGCCAACCAGAACCCGGACACAGCCGGGCAACCCGCTCCGGTCGCCGTGCGACTGTACCAGCTTTCCGCCACCGGCAGCTTCGAAAGCGCGGACGTGTTTTCGCTGATCGACCACGAGGCGGCGACGCTCGGCCAGCAGGAAGCCGTGCCGTCCGAGCAGTTCGTGATCGCGCCCGGGCAAAAGCGGGTGATCACCCGCACGCTGCACGCGGGCGTGCAGGCCATCGGCATCGCCGTGCTGTTCCGCGATATCGACCACGCCACCTGGCGCGTGCATGCCGCCGCCGCGGCGAGCGGGCCGACCAAGCTGATGCTGACCACCGCGGGCATCGTCGCCAAGCTCTCTGCGGGCTGACGCGCGCCGGGGCGATCTGCTACGCTCGGTTGTTCTGCTGACGATACCGGTTGCAAGGGAATGCGCAGTACATCATGACGTGGACCAATCGCGTCGTCTGGCAGGAAGGGATGTTCCTCCGTGCCCAGCATTTCCAGCAACAGGACCGCTGGCTGGAGAGTTTGGTACGTGCCAGAGGGGCGGCGTTGCGGCCGCACCCCTGGGGCATGACGGAGATGGCGATCGACCGTGACCTGCTGGCCACCGGCCGCTTCGCCATATCCTCGGCGGCCGGGGTGTTCGAGGACGGCACGCCGTTTTCCATCCCTGGCGAAACCGACCATCCTAAGCCGCTGGAACTGCCGGAAAGCGCCCGTAACGCCGTGGTGTTTCTCGCGTTGCCGATCCGCCAAGCGGGGGCGGTGGAGATTACCGCCGAGGGCGACGCGGTGGAAGGCCGCTACGGGTTGCGCGGGTTCGAGGTGTTCGACACCCATTCGGCCTCTCCGCAACCGGCGGAATTGCAGGTGGGACGGCTGCGGCTGCGCTACATGCTGGAGACGGAGGACCGTGCCGGGTACCTGTGCATCGGGCTGGCGCGGGTGGTGGAGGTGGCCGCCGATCGCCGCGCCAGCCTGGATGATCGATGGATTCCGCCCGCACTGGTCTGTTCCGCCGCGCCGCCGCTCGCGGGACTGGTCGCCGAACTGGCGGGAATGCTCAACCAGCGCGGCGAGGCGCTGGCGGCGCGGCTGACCGCCCCCGGCTCCCGCGGGGTGGCGGAAGTGGCGGACTTCATGCTGCTGCAATCGATCAACAGTTGGCAGAAGCTGCTGAGCCACTGGGCGGATGCGGCGAACATGCACCCTGAAGAGCTGTATGCCGCGCTGATCCAGATGGCCGGCGAATTCGCGACCTTCACCGAGGCGACGCGCCGGCCGAACGCTTATCCGGCATACCGGCATGACGATCTGCAGCGCAGCTTCGCCCCCGTGGTCGCGGATCTGCGGCGCTCGCTCTCGGCGGTGATCGAGCAGACGGCGGTGGCGATCCCCTTGCAGGAACGGGGTTATGGCGTGCGTGTCGGCCCGATCGTCGATCGTAACATCCTGCGCGGCTCGACCTTCGTGCTGTCGGTGCAGGCCGATGTGCCGACCGAGACGATGCGCCGGCTGTTCCCCGCGCAGGTGAAGATCGGTGCGGTGGAACAGATCCGCGAACTGGTGAACGTGGCGCTGCCGGGAATTGCGGTGCGGCCGTTGCCGGTGGCGCCGCGACAGATTCCATTCTATGCGGGCGCGACCTATTTCGAACTGGACCGGAACAGTCCACACTGGCAACAGATGCAGGCATCCGGCGGGTTCGCGATTCACGTGTCGGGCGATTTTCCCAATCTGCGCGTGGAATTGTGGGCGATTCGCGGCTAGCTGGAGGGGGAGGGTGGCATGAGCGGCGGTGACAATCCGTTCTCGGAGCCGGACGACAGCGACCGGACGGTGATCCGCCCTGCGCCGGGCGGCCGACGGCCGGCGGCCCCGGCCTCGGCGCCCCAGGCTTCCGGCGCACAGCCGGTGTTTCGCGACGCGCCGCCCGCCGTGGCCGAAGGGGCGGAGAATCTCTCCATCGGCACGTCGCCCCTGGCCGCGGCGGCCGCCCCGCTGCTGCAGCTTCTGGCCAGGCTGCGCAACACGCTGAGCCAGCCGGACGCGGGCGACCTGCGCGAACGGGCGGTGCGCGAGGTCCGCAATTTCGAACAGTCGGCACGCTCCGGCGGCGTGGCGATGGAGCAGTTGCGGCCGGCGCATTATGCGTTGTGCGCGAGCCTTGACGATGTGGTGCTGGCGACCCCCTGGGGCAGCCAGGGGGGGTGGGCGGCGCGCTCGCTGGTTTCCACCTTCCATCAGGAGGTGCGCAGCGGCGAGCGCTTCTTCGATGTGCTCACGCAGATGCGGCAGAATCCCGGCCTGTTCCTGCCGGTGATCGAACTGATGTATCTGTGCCTGTCGCTCGGCTACATGGGCCGCTACCGGCTCTCGCCGCGCGGACCGGCCGAAATCGACCGGCTGCGCGAGGAAACCTATGCGCTGATCGTGCGCCAGCGCGGGGCAACCGAGCCGGATCTGTCGCCGCATTGGAAAGGCGTGGCCGCGGCCTATCGCCCGGCGCGGGCGCCGGTGCCGGTGTGGGTTGCCTGGGTGGTCGCGCTCGCCATTGTGGGCGGGCTGTATGCCTGGTTCTCGGCCACGCTGAACGGCCGGTCCGATCGCGTGTTCGAGACGATGCTGGCCGCTCCGCCGGCGCGGATGCCGGCGATCGTTCGCGCAGCCCCGGTGCAGCCGCCACCGCCACCACCGGCCTCGGCGCAGCCGGATCTGCTGGCCACCCTGCGCACCTTCCTCGCCCCGGAGATCGCCAAAGGGCAGGTCAGCGTGCTCGGGACGGATACGACGCCGATCATCCGGGTCGCCAATCTTGGCCTGTTCGGTTCCGGCAGCGCGGTGGTGCAGGCGCCCGGTGTGCCGTTGCTGGAGAAGATCGGGGCGGAGCTGAAGAAGGAGCCGGGCCGGGTGCAGGTGATCGGCTACACCGACAACGAGCCGATCCATACCGTGCAGTTCCCGTCCAACTACCAGCTCTCGAAGTCGCGCGCCCAGGCGGCGATGGCGATCCTGGCGCGCACCATCGGCGATCCGTCGCGGATGGCCGCCGAGGGCCGGGCGGATGCGGACCCGATCGCCCCGAACACGACGGCGGCGGGACGCCAGCAGAACCGGCGCATCGAAATCGTGCTGCAGCGACAGGGCTGAGGGAGAGACGCATCCTATGAAGGCTGTCTTCGGCTTCCTGCTGTCGCGCTGGTTCCTCAGCTTCATCGGGGTGGCGCTGCTCGCGGTGCTGGTCTGGGTGTTCGGGCCGCTCCTTCCGGTGCTGCAGAGCGTGATCATCCGTGCCGCGATCGTGGCGGTGATCCTGCTGCTGTGGCTCGGCATCAACCTGTTCGTCAGCTGGCGCAAGCGATCGGCCGAAAACGATCTCGCGAAGGGCGTGGCGGAGGGGCCGGTCGATCCCACCATCGCGGCCTCGGCCGAGGAGCGGGCAGCGCTGCATGACAAGCTGACGACCGCGATGGCATTGCTGAAGAAGGCGCGCGGGTCGCGGGGGTATCTGTACGAACAGCCGTGGTACGTGATCATCGGCCCACCGGGCGCGGGCAAGACCACGGCACTGCTCAACGCCGGCCTGAAATTCCCGCTGGCGGCCGAGATGGGGCAGGGTGCCGTGGCCGGCGTGGGCGGCACGCGGCTGTGCGACTGGTGGTTCACCGAGGACGCGGTGCTGATCGATACCGCCGGGCGCTACACCACCCAGGATTCCGATGCCGCGGTGGACAAGGCCGGTTGGGAAGGCTTTCTCGACCTGCTGAAGCGCACCCGCGCCCGCCAGCCGCTGAATGGGGTGATCGTGGCGATCGCACTGTCGGACATCGCCACCGAAAGCCGCGAGGAACGGCTCGCGCACGCACGGGCGATCCGCCGGCGGGTGAAGGAGCTGACCGAGCGGCTGGCGACGCGAATTCCGGTGTATGCGCTGCTGACGAAGGCCGACCTGATCGCCGGATTCACGGAATTCTTCGACGACCTGGACCGGGAGAAGCGTGCCCAGGTCTGGGGCACGACCTTCCCGGTGGCGAAGGCCGAAACCGGGCCGGTTGCAGCCTTCGCGCAGGAGTTCCGCGCCCTGGTGGAACGGCTGAACCTGCGGGTGCTGGACCGGTTGCAAGCCGAGCGCAGCCCGGACCGGCGCGGCCTGATCGCCGGCTTTCCGGCACAGGTGGCCAGCCTGGAGCAGCCGGTTGCCGAGTTTCTGGCCGAGGCCTTTGGTGGCTCCCGGCTCGATCCCGCCCCATTTCTCCGCGGCGTGTACATGACCTCCGGCACGCAGGAGGGCACGCCGATCGACCGGCTGACCGGGGCCATGGCGCGCGCATTCGGCGTCGATCAGCGGCGCGCGCCCAGCCTTCGGCCCGAACAGGGGCGCAGCTATTTTCTCGGCCGGCTGCTGAAGGATGTGATCTTCGGCGAAGCGATGCTGGGGGCGCTCAAGCCGGCGGCGAACCGGCGGCGGCTGGTGCTGCGCGGCGTGGGCTTCGCATTGGCCGCGCTGATCCTGCTGGGCGGGGCCGGCGCGCTGGTGGCCAGCCGTCGCGCGAACGAGGCCGAGATTGCGCGGACCTCCGCCGCCCTTGCGGCCTATGACAAAACGGCGAAGGGGCTGCCGCTCGATCCGGTGAACGATTCGGATCTGCCGCATGTCGTGCCGTTGCTCGATCAGGCCCGCGCGCTGCCCTATGGCTATGACGATCACACGGCACACGGCGGGTTCGGCCTGTCGCAGCGCGGCAAGCTGCATGCGGCCTCGATGCTGGTCTATCGCCATGCCCTGGAGCGGGTGCTGCTGCCGCGGCTGATCTGGCGGCTGGAAGCGCAGATGCGCGGCGCGATCGACCGGCCGGACTTCCTGTACGAAGCGACACGCGTTTATCTGATGCTCGGCAGCCAGGGGCCGCTCGATCCGAGCCTTGTCGAGGAATGGATGCGTTTCGATTGGCAGGCCGCCTATCCAGGCCCGTCGCTCGCACCATTCCGGGCTGATCTGATGCGGCATCTTGCGGTTCTGCTGGCCAATCCGCTGCCGCCCATACCGCTCGATGGCGCTCTGGTGCAGACGGCCCGGCAGACCTTCAGCCGGGTGCCGTTGTCCGAACGCGTGTATTCGCGCATCCGTGGCTCCGCCGCCGCGCAGAGCGTGCCGCCCTGGCGGCCGTCAGACGCGCTGGGCGCGGCCGGTGGAACGCTGTTCGTGCGTGCATCGGGCAAGCCGCTCACAGACGGTATTCCGGGCTTCTATACGAAGAAGGGCTTCTACGGCGTGCTGCTGCCCGCGCTCGGCAACGTTTCGAAGGAAGTGGCATCGGAAAGCTGGGTGCTGGGCAAGCAGGAGGAGATCAATCCGGCAAGTCCGCAGATGCAGACGCTCGAACATGACGTGATCGCGCGCTACGAGCAGGACTACCAGAAGCAGTGGAATGCGATGCTCGCGGATATCGATCTGCGGCCGCTGACCTCTCTGGGATTGGCCTCGCAGCAGCTCTACATCCTGTCCTCGCCGCAATCGCCGATGAAGATACTGCTGCAATCGGTGACAACCCAGCTGCGCCTGTCCGTGCCACCGCCGCCGCCGCCCGGAACAGTGGCGGCAAAAGGCGGCGCGGCGGCTGCCACCCGGAAGCTGGGGGGCGGAACGGCGGCGCGATTGAAGAATCTCCTCGGTGCGCAGCGGACGGCCGCGGCGGCGGTGCAGGCCGGGCCGCCGGGGCAGGAGGTGGATGCAACCTACAAGCCGCTGATCGACTTCGTAGGCAGCGGGCCGGGAGCACCGATCGACCTGGTGCTGACCCTGATGAACAGCCTGCAACAGCAGATCGCCGCGCTGGCGGCCGCCCCACCGGGCGGCACATCCGCGCCGGCGGTGGCGGCCGGTACCGACCCGGCGCAGATGCTGCAGGCCGAGGCTTCACGCGACCCGCAGCCTGTCGCACGCTGGCTGTCCGGCATTGCGGTTGCCGGCGACGCGCTGCGGGGCGGCGGGGCGAAGCAACAGGTGGCTGCCGCCTTCAATGGTGCCGGCGGCCCGGCTCTTCTGTGCCAGGCAGCGGTGAATGGGCGCTATCCGTTCTTCGCTGATGCGACAAATGAAATCCCGATCGGCGATTTCGCGCGGCTGTTCGCGCCGGGTGGGCTGCTCGACGGGTTCTTCAACACACAGCTTCGCCCGTATGTGAACATGTCCGGGCCGAACTGGCAGGTGCAGGCAGTGAATGGCGTGCAGCCGCCGATCTCGCAGGGTGCGCTCGCACAGTTCCAGCGGGCGAGCACGATCCGGGATCTATTCTTCGCCGGTGGCGGCACCGTGCCCTCCGTGCAATTCACCATCACGCCTGTTTCCCTCGATGCTGCGGCGCAGCAGGTCACGCTGGAATTGGGCGGCGTGACGATGACGTATGCTCATGGGCCGCCACGCGCGACCCAGATCACCTGGCCGGGCCCCACAGGGATGGACCATGCGAGGCTGGTATTCAGCCCGCCGCCGCCAGGCGGGACCGGTGTGTTGCAGGCATCCGGTCCGTGGGCGTTGTTCCGGCTGTTCCAGCAAGGGCAGTTGACGCGGGGCGGGGCGGCGGAACGCTACATGCTGAGCTTTCAGGTGGGGGGACATCAGGCGTCGTTCGAGATCCGCGCCGGATCGGTGCTCAACCCGTTTTCACCGGGCATGCTGCAGGAGTTCCGGTGTCCGGGCATGCCATAGGCGGGGATGCCGGCGAGCTGCTGGCGGGCAGCCTGCGGGGATTCCATGGCAAGATCCCAGCGCGGGGGGATTTCGTCCGCGCGGGCCTGCCCGGCAGTTTTGTCGCTGCGTGGGATGGGTGGCTACAGGAGGTGCTGCCGTTCAGCCGCGTGGAACTGGGTGATTCCTGGCTGCCGGCGTGGCTGGAGGCGCCGATCTGGTATTTCGCGCTGCCCCCCGGCCTATGTGGACCGGATGCTGTGCTGGGTGTGTGGATGCCAAGCGTGGATCGAGCCGGCCGGCATTTTCCGCTCACCTTGGCGGCGGTCGCGGCCGGAGCCAGCGCCGCGACCCTGGTGCTGCGCGACAGCGGCGGGTGGCTGGGCCGGGCCGAGCGTGCCGGGCTGGATGCGCTGGAATACGACACTCCACCCGATGCGCTGGCGCTGCAATTGCAGACCAGCGCCGAGCCTGGGGCGGTGCCGTTGCCGGATGCGGTGAGCCTTCACGCCCTCGCCACCGACCCCGATGCATCGTTGTGGTGGACCCAGGGCGCACCGCGTGTGCCCGCCGCCACCATCTTGCGGCATGGCCTGCCAAACGGGCCTGCATTCATCGCCATGCTGCAAGCCGGGAACCCAGGCTGCCCTGGAGAGTCGCCATGAGAGACGGGAGATGACCGCGAGATTCCGCTCCTGGGCAGCCACGCATGCGGGCGCGGTACGCACCCATAATGAGGACAGCTTCGTGAATCGCCCAGATATCGGTCTTTGGGCGGTGGCTGACGGCGCCGGCGGGCACGAGGCGGGGGAGGTGGCATCGGGACAGATCGCCGCCGTGCTCGATTCGGTTCCATCCGGACTGTCGGCTTCGGAAATGTTGGCGCAGGTGCGGCTGCGCATCGCCGATACCCATGCCTCGCTTCGTGTTGCCGCAGCCGAACGCGGGCCGCGGGCGATGATCGCTTCCACCATCGTCGTGCTGATCCTGCGAGACGGGCATTTCGCATGCCTTTGGGCCGGCGATTCTCGTGCCTATCGCTTGCGGGGCGGAGAACTGACGCAGATCACACGGGACCATTCTTTGGTGCAGGAACTGGTGGACTCCGGTGCGATCACCGCCGAGGAGGCAGAGGGGCATCCGCGCGCCAACGTGATCACCCGCGCGGTTGGAACCGATGATGAAACGATCGATCTGGACAAGGTGATGGACCGGGTGCTTCCCGGCGATCGCTTCCTGCTGTGCAGCGACGGGTTGTCCAAAACCCTGCCGGCCGGGGAACTGCGCACCTTGCTCGGCATGCCCGATGGCGTGCCGCCGCCGGAGTTGCTGATCGCGGCCGCGCTGGCCAGAGGAGTGAACGACAACGTGACCGCCGTGGCCGTGGAGACCCTGAGCACCTGATATCGACGGGGCGGCCGCCGGGGTCACCATGCGGTGATACGCACAACGAACAAGGCCCGGCCAAGTTGGCCGGGCCTTGCTGCCGATTCGCATCGTCGCCAGGCAGAGTTGCGCCGGCGCGCCGGATCAGCCGGTTTCCAGCTGTCCAAGGTCGTAGATCACTGTCGCCCAGCTCGGCTTTCCGTCCGAACCGATGGTAGCCCATTTGTAGGTGATCTTGGCGAAGTTAAGACTCAGCGATTCGCTCGGCTTGTCGCCGCCACTGCTGAGCGAGTAGCCGGAGAGGCCGCACTTCTCGAGTTCGTACTGCAGGTACGTCTCGGTCTTCTTGTCGGTGGTGGTGGTGAAATACAGCGTGACCTTGGTATTGAACACGCCTGCCACCGCGTCCTGGAACAGGCCGATCGACGACGAGTCCATCATCTTGGTGACAACGATCTCGCTGATGCTCGGCGCGGAGGCTTCGCGGTTGTCCACGCTGCCGCGAGGAGCCGACACGCCACGGCCGACACCGAACTGGAAGCTGTTCAGCTCGATCTTGTCCTTGAATCCTGTAGCGGTAACGTTTCCCTTGATACTTCCATATTCCATGTAGATCGCCATCGCTGCTCTCCTTCTGCCTGGCGGGTGGTCGTTGACGCTGGGTTAGGCAACCTCGTATCGGAACGCGCCATCGGCGCCCATTCCGACGGACACGCGCGAAATCGCGGCGCCCTCAGCCAATCGCGCGAGCACTTCCGCCGAAAGCTCCGGCAGCAAGGTGCGCGAGAGGATGTTCTCGACATTGCGCGCGCCCGAGGAGCTTTCGGTGCAGCGCGCCGCAATGATATCCACAAGCTCCGGTTCGTAGCTGAACGCGGCGCGATAGGAATCCTGCACCCGGCGCTTGATGCGGTTGAGTTGCAGGACGACGATCTGACGGATGACGCTTTCCGACAGAGGGAAATAGGGCACGAGCGTGATGCGGCCGAGGAAGGCGGGCTTGAAGTATTTCATCAGTTCCGGCCGCAACGCCTCCGCCAGCCCCGCCGCGTCGGGCGCGGTGTCGGGGTCTGCGAACAGCTTGGTGATCAGGTCGGTGGCCGCGTTGGACGTCATGATGATGACGGTGTTCTTGAAGTCGATGTCCCGGCCTTCGCCGTCCTTCATGTTGCCTTTGTCAAACACCTGGAAGAACACGTCCTGCACACCCGGGTGCGCCTTCTCCATCTCGTCGAGCAGGATCACGGAGTAGGGGCGGCGGCGTACGGCTTCTGTCAGGATGCCGCCCTCGCCATAGCCGACATAGCCGGGTGGGCTGCCCATCAGCAGGCTGACCTTATGTTCCTCCTTGAACTCGGTCATGTTGATGGTCGTCATGTTCTGTTCGCCGCCATACAGCAGATCGGCGAGGGTGAGCGCGGTCTCGGTCTTGCCGGTGCCGGAGGTGCCGACCATCAGGAACACGCCGATCGGCTTGCGCGGGTCGGTCAGCTTGGCGCGCGAGGTGCGGATCGCCTGCGCCACCGCTTCCAGAGCGTAGTCCTGACCGACAATGCGCCGGCCCATCGCCTCCTTCAGGTTCAGCACGGTTCGGATCTCGTCGGACTGCATCCGGCCGGCGGGGATGCCGGTCCAGCTTTCCACGATCTCCGCCACCGCCTGGCCGTCCACCACCGGGAAGATCAGCGGTTGCTCACCCTGCAGGCCGTGCAACTCCGCATGCAGCCCGGCCAGTTTGGCGCGCAGCGCGTCCTTGTCCTCGGTGCTTTCGGGGTTCTCGATCTCTGTGCGGGTGGTGGCCACGTCGGCAGCCAGCACCTTCTCCTTCTCCCAGCGGGCCGTGAGTTCTTCGAGGTCGTGCGCGGCTTTCGCGCGTTCATCCAGAAGCTCGTCCCTGCGGGCGCCGTGATCGGCGCCGGCAGCCATTTCGCGATCGAGAATCCGCACTTCGGTATCGATCAATGCGATGCGGCGCTGGCGATCCTCGATGGGAGCGGGAACGGCGGCCTGGCTCATCGAGACGCGGGCGCAGGCCGTATCGATCAGCGAAACGGCCTTGTCCGGCAACTGCCGGCTCGGGATGTAACGCGCAGACAGGCGCACCGCCTCGCTCACCGCCTCATCAAGAATGCGGATGCGATGATGCTTCTCCAGCGTGCCGACCAGCCCGCGGACCATGGCGATCGCAAGCGCCTCCGACGGCTCTTCGACTTTCACCACCTGAAACCGGCGTGTCAGAGCGGCATCCTTTTCGAAGTACTTCTTGTATTCCGCCCAGGTGGTGGCGGCGATGGTGCGCAGTTCGCCACGGGCGAGCGCGGGTTTCAGCAGGTTCGCCGCGTCGCCCTGGCCGGCCGAACCGCCGGCGCCGATCAGCGTATGCGCCTCGTCGATGAACAGGATGATCGGCTTGGGGCTCGCCTTGGTCTCCTCGATGACGGATTTCAGGCGGTTCTCGAACTCGCCTTTCACGCCGGCACCTGCCTGCAACAGGCCGAGGTCGAGCGTGCGGATGGTCACGTCCTTCAACGCCGGCGGCACATCGCCCTCGGTGATGCGCAGCGCGAAGCCCTCGACCACGGCAGTCTTGCCCACGCCGGCCTCGCCGGTGAGGATCGGGTTGTTCTGCCGGCGGCGGGTGAGGATGTCGATCACCTGCCGGATCTCGGTATCGCGGCCCAGGATCGGGTCGATCTTGCCGGCCTTGGCCCGCGCGGTCAGATCGATCGTGAACTGGTCCAGTGCCGCCGATCCTGCCGGCCGCGGCGCGCCATCCTCGCCGGGGGCGGCAGGCGCACCCTCGATCGAGGTGGTGGCGGTAGCAGCCTCCACGGAATTGGCCGTGATCGTCAGCAGGTCGCGCTTCAGCGCTTCTGCCGGAATCTTCAGAAGCTGGCTGGAGGCTTCCTTGGCCCGGCGCGACAGCGTTTCGTCCGCCAGCAGCGCCCACAGCAGATGGCCGGAGCGTACCCGGCTCAACCCATGCTCGACCGAGGCGAGCAGCCAGGCCTGCTTGGCCATCTCCACGATGTCGGGCGAGAGGCTGGGCGCGCGGGCGTTGCCGGTCTTCATCCGGTCGAGCGCGCGGTTGAGATCGACGATCAGCCGACCATGATCGGCTTCGTAGTGGCGCAGGATGGCGGCGATATCGGTATCGGTGCCGTCCGCAAGCTTGGCGAGCCAGTGCTCGATCTCGACATTGTAATGGCTGCGGGACAGCGTGAGGCCCGCGGCTGCTTCCAGTGCCCGCCGGCAATGCTCGTTCAGGCGCCCAACAAGCGACTTGAGATCGATCGCCGCCATCATTCCCCCTGAACATCGATGAACAACCGGGCCGGCCCCGGAAGGTGTCGGGCGGCATGACGCAAAAGCCGCCTCAGACAGTGCGCGCAGCCTAGGTGCAGTGCCGGCACGATGTCTAGCGCGATACGGGTGCCCGGTGCACGATTGGTGCCTGCGGTTGTTCACTGTGCGCAATTCCGGCGAGCCACCTTGTAAACTGCGTGCCGGCGATGGGCAGGGCGGCAATTGTGCGGCATGATATGCCGGCCATGGAGGGACCGGGATGAGCGACGTGCCGGAGGGTTTCGACCTAGCGCTGCTGCTCGCGCCGATCGCAGGTGAGCGGGCGGTCGGCGTGGATCTGCGTGAGGATTTCTCGCCCCAATCGGCCTATTACCGGCTGCGTGACGCGCGGGCGGAGGCGCGTGCCGCCGAACGTGCGGCTGACGCCATGCCTGAGAGCGATTCCGCGCCGCCGCCGCAATGGCGGATCGTACGCGATCTGGCAGTGAAGGCCCTGGGCGAGCAGACCAAAGACCTGGAAATCGCCGCCTGGTACACCGAAGCCCTGGTCCGCAGCGACGGGCTGGCCGGGCTCACCGCGGGCGCGCAATTGATCGCCGGGCTGGCCGAGGCGTTCTGGGACGACGTGCTGCCCATGCCCGACGAGGACGGCATCGCCACCCGCGTCGCCCCGGTCACCGGGCTGAACGGGGAAGGCGGAGACGGCACGCTGATCCAGCCGCTGCGCAAGCTGCCGCTGTTCCTTCGCCCGGACGGTTCGATGCTGCAATACTGGCAATATGAACAATCGGCGGAACTGTCGGCTGTCGGGGATGCGACACGACGGGAACAGCGGCTGGCGGCGGGTGTGCTGCCGTTCGATGATGTCGAGAAGGAAGCCCGCGCCACCAGGCCGGCACATTTTGCTGCATTGCAGCGCGGCCTTGTTGCGGCCGAGGATGCGTGGACGGCAATGGGCACGCTGCTGGATGAGAGAGCGGGCGCCGACGGCCCGCCGACCAGCCGGGTGCGGGATCTGCTTCAGCAGATCCGGGCAGCCGTGGCCAAGTATGCCCCGGCCGAGGAAACCGAGGCAGACCTTCAGGCCGAAGCGGAGGGCACCGCCGACGGGGCGGCCACGGGCACGGCAGGCACGATCGGCGTGGGGCCGGCGCGCGGTGCAAGCCGGGATGACATGCTTCGTTCGCTGAGCGAAATTGCAGCCTTTTTCCGGCGGACCGAGCCGCATTCCCCCCTTTCGGCGACGCTGGACGAAGCGGTGCGACGCGGCCGGCTGAGCTACGCGGAATTGCTGGAGGAAGTCGTGCCGGACTTCGAAGCCAGAACCACAATCCTGATGCGGCTGGGCATTCGTCCCCCGACAGTGGCGGAGGAGTGAGCCGCATGCTACCGTAGGTTTCCTGGCTGGACGCGCTGGCGCCCGGCACACGGCTGGCGACGAAAGACGCGCTGCCTGCCGCCTTCTGATGGCGCCGCACGCGAACTTTCCAATACGCCGCATTGACCATATGTGCGGCGAAAGGATAATTTGCTGCAACCGCGGTGGTGGGCTGGGGCATTCCCTGCAACCACCACACCCGATACCGGACAACAGAAACGGGGATATCGTTCCATGAGTGGCAGCGTTCACGACAAGCTCAATCGCGTGCGCAAGCCGCGTGTGCACATCACCTACGAAGTCGAGACCGAGGGGGCGGAGATCGTGCGCGAGCTGCCCTTCGTGGTCGGCGTGCTCGGCGATTTCTCGGGTGATCCCACGCAGCAGTTGCGCCCGATGACAGATCGGAAGTTCATCCAGATCGACCGGGATAATTTCAACGACGTGATGGCGCGAATGGCGCCGGGGCTGAACCTCAAGGTGGACAACAAGCTGGCGGACGACGGCAGCCAGATGGCGGTCAACCTGAAGTTCAACTCGATGGACGATTTCGAGCCGGCGCGCGTGGCCGAGCAGGTGCCGGCACTGAAGGCGCTGATGGAGACCCGCAACAAACTGCGCGATCTGATGAGCAAGGTCGATCGCTCGGACGAGCTTGAGAACCTGCTGGAACAGGTCCTGAAGAACGAAAGCGAGCTGAAGACGCTGTCGGGCCAGCTCGGCCTCGACAAGAAGGAGGGCTGATCGATGTCCGAGACACAATCGGCCGCAGCCTCCGCCGCGGCAACAACGACCGAGGGCGTCAGCCAGCTCGACCAGATCATCGCCGCCACCAAGCAGACCGAGCCGGATCGCGCGCAGGAGCTGGTGAAAACGCTGATCGAGCAGGCGCTCGCCGGCACCGTCACGTTCGACAAGAATCTCACCCGCACCTTCGATCGCGCGATCGCCGCGATCGACCGGCAGCTCTCCAAGCAGTTGAACGAGGTGATCCATCATCCGCGCTTCCTGCAGCTTGAAGGCAGCTGGCGCGGGCTGAACCATCTGGTGATGAACTCGGAGACCGGCACCAGCCTCAAGATACGGGTGATGAACGCGACCAAGCGGGAGCTGTCGCGCGATCTGTCGAAAGCGGTCGAGTTCGACCAAAGCCAGCTGTTCAAGAAAATCTACGAGAACGAGTTCGGCACCCCGGGTGGTGAGCCCTATGGCGCGCTGATCGGCGATTACGAATGGACGAACCATCCGGATGATATCGACACGTTGCGGCTGGTCTCGAACGTTTCCGCAGCCGCCTTCGCCCCGTTCATCTCGGCCGCCGGAGCGGGCATGTTCGGCTTCCAGGACTGGCCCGAGCTGTCCAAGCCGCGCGATCTGGCCAAGATCTTCGAGACCGCGGAATACACGAAATGGCGCAGCTTCCGCGATAGCGAGGATGCCCGCTTCGTCAGCCTGGTGCTGCCGCGGGTGATCGCGCGCGTGCCCTATGGCGCGGCCACGAAGCCGATCGACGAGTTCAATTATGAGGAAGCGCCGTATAGCGACGCCGGTGCGGCACAGTCGATGGGCCATGGCGAGTATTGCTGGATGAACGCGGCCTACGTGATGGGCACGCGCATGACCGACGCTTTCGCGAAGTACGGTTTCTGCACGGCCATCCGCGGTGCCGAAGGGGGCGGCAAGGTGGAGAACCTGCCGCAGCATGTCTTCACCTCCGACGATGGTGATCTGGACGCGAAATGCCCGACCGAGATCGGCATCACCGACCGGCGCGAGTTCGAGCTGTCCAACCAGGGCTTCCTGCCGCTATGCCATTATAAGAACACCGACTATGCGGTGTTCTTCGGCGCGCAGACGGTGCAGAAGCCGAAGAAGTACGATCGGCCGGAAGCCACCGCGAATGCGGCGATCTCCGCCCGGCTGCCCTACATCATGGCGAGCAGCCGGTTCGCCCACTACCTGAAGGTGATGGCCCGCGACAAGATCGGCAGCTTCATGGAGGCGACCGATTGCGAAAGCTGGCTGAACCGCTGGATCGCGAACTACGTCAACACCAATGACAAGGCGGGGCAGGAGTCGAAGGCGCGCTTCCCGCTGCGCGAGGCGCGGATCGAGGTGAAGGAAATCCCGGGCAAGCCCGGCTCCTACAACGCGGTGGCTTATCTGCGGCCATGGCTGCAGATGGAAGAGTTGACGACGAGCCTGCGGATGGTCGCGCGCATTCCGCAGAAGGCCTGAGCACAAGCCCGCGCCGATGCGGGTTGCGCATCGGCGCGGAGGAGTGCATGGCGATGATGGAGAGCGCCGCCGAGAGCACGATCACAGAGGCTCTGGTTCAGCTTCCGCTGCGCGAGGCGGTGCTGACTGGCGCGTTTTTCAGCGCGCGCCACATCGACATGGCGGAGCGCGTGGCAGGCCTGCCACATCTGCCTGCCGCTACAGCCCTGGCCGCGTGGTTCGGGTCGGCACTGGCGATGCGGCTGATCGCAGACCCCGAGGCGCGACGCGGCGCGCTTGATCGCGATATCGCGGCGATCGATGCGTTGATCGGCGAGCAGTTGGATGCCGTGCTGCATCATCCGCTGATGCAGAAGCTGGAAGGGCGGTGGCGTGGGCTTGCCTGGCTGGTCGAAGGGATAGACCCCGCATCCCGCGTGAAGGTGAAGCTGCTCAGCTTGTCGTGGGCGGAGCTGTGCCGCGACCTGGAGCGGGCCGCCGAGTTCGACCAGAGCCACCTGTTCCGCAAAGTGTATGAGGAAGAGTTCGGCAGCCCGGGCGGCGAGCCGTACGGGCTGGTGGTGGTGGATCACGAATTGCGCCACCGGCCCTCGGTGGGCTTCGCCACCGACGATGTGGCCGCGCTGTCGGCTCTGTCGGGCATCGCCGCGGCGTCGTTCACACCTACCGTACTTGGCGCTTCACCGGCGATGCTGGGGGTCGATGCGTTCTTCGAACTGGGCACGGTGTCCGATCCGGCGACGGTGATGGCGGGGGCGGAGTACGCCCGTTGGCGCAGCATCGCCGGGCGGGACGATGCGCGCTTCCTGGCGGTGGTGCTGCCGCATCTGCTGGCCCGCCCGCCCTGGTCCGACGACCCTGCCCGGGCAGACGGGTTCCGCTATGCGGAGGACGCGTCGGCCGAGGGCGATCGGGTATGGATGAACGCCGGTTACGCTTTCGCCGCCATCGTTGCCCGTGCTTTCACGCAGCACGCCTGGCCGGCCGACGTGCGCGGATCGGAGACGGACCGGGTGGGCGGCGGGCTGGTCGATGCGCTGGTGCAGGAAGCCTTCACCACCGATCGCGGTTTCGCGGCCGTGCGGCCTGCACTGGACGTGATCCTGACCGACCGGCAGGAGCGCGCGCTGGTCGATGCCGGGCTGATGCCTCTCTCGGCGATGCCGTTCGGGGAGGAGGCGGTGTTCGGCGCGGTGCGCAGCCTGCAAGCCCCCGCCCGCTTCTCCGGCACGAACGCCGCCGCCGCCAACGCAAATGCGCGGCTGTCCGCGCAGATCAACTCCATGCTGTGCGTTTCGCGCTTTGCCCATTACCTGAAGGTCATGGGCCGGGACATGGTCGGCTCCATGCTGACGGCGGAAGAGATCGAACATCGGTTGCAGACATGGCTGTCGGGCTTCACCAACACGAACATGAAGAGCGGCTCGGAGGTCCGGGCGCGCTATCCGCTGGTCAACGGCAAGGTGATGGTGAAGGAACGGCCCGGGCGGCCGGGCGTGTATGGCTGCGTGATCCAGTTGCAGCCGCATTTCCAGCTTGATGACGTGTCCGCTACCTTCCGCCTTGTCACCGATATCGCCGCCCCGGGAATGCGATGACGCACGCGATGATCTGCTGGCTCGGCTGACCCGCACATGGAAGAACAGGAGAACAGGATGTCGGAGACGCAGGAAACAGCCGGAGCCCTTTTCCGGGCCGGCAGGCTGGGCCCGGCGGTGGAGGCAGCGGGCGCCGCGGTGAAGAAGACGCCGACCGACCTTGGCGCCCGGGTGGTGCTGGCCGAGATGCTGCTGTTCGCCGGCAATCTGGAGCGTGCGGACGTCATCCTCGATGCCGCCGGCCAGCTCGAACCGTCGGCAGCCGTTGTGGTGGCCGAATTCCGCCAGTTGCTGCGCGGCGAAATGGCCCGCCGCCAGTTGCGTCGTGACGGCAGGGTGCCGGAGTTCCTGGGCGAGCCCACGCCAGCGCAGCGTGCCACGCTCGCGGCCCTCGTGGCCCTGCGCGCCGGCGATGCCGGGGAAGCCGCCCGGCAATCCGCCGAGGCCGAAGCGCTGCGCCCGCATGTCGCCGGCAAGAACGGCGCCGTCGGCTTCGATGACTTCCGGGATGCGGATGATCTGTGCGCCGGCTTTTTCGAGGTACTCACGACGACAGGGAAATATTTCTGGATCCCGACCGAGCGGGTGGCGCAGGTCGAGTTCCACCCGCCGAAGCGCCCGCGCGACCTGTTCTGGCGCCGAGCCAGCATGTCGGTGTCGGCCGGCCCGGATGGCGAGGTCTACCTGCCCGCGATCTACGGCACCGACCATCCGGACACCGAGGACGGGCTCCGCCTCGGCCGCGCGACGGACTGGAGCGGCCCCGAAGGCGGCCCGGTCCGAGGGGTGGGGCAGCGCGTGTTCCTGGTCGGCGAGGAGGCGGTGAACATCATGGATCTCGCCACGCTCGACTTCGGCGCATGAGTGGGGGCGCATGAGCGGGCGGGTATCGCGCGATGCCGGCCAGCGCGGGCGCGGGGAGGGCACGCGCGTCCAGTTGCCGCTGCTCGACCGCCTGATGGACGACGAACCGGATCGCGAACGCGACGCCCCGCTTTCCGCCGGAGAGGCGATGGCGCTGCTGCGCCGGGCGGTGCGGCGCGATCTTGAAGCGTTGCTGAACGCCCGCCGCCGCTGGCGCTCCTGGCCGGCCGAATTGGGTGAGCTGAAACAGTCTCCGGTCGGCTTCGGCATTCCGGATTTCACCTCCGGCGCCTTTGTCGATCCGGCCCGGCGGGAGGCGTTGCGCGCCGATATCGAAGACACCATCCGTCGCTTCGAACCGCGCTTCGCTTCCGTCAGTGTCGCCCTGATACAGAGCGACAACCCGCTGGACACGACGCTGCGGCTCCGCATCGATGCCCTGCTGCATGCCGACCCTGCGCCCGAGCCCGTGGCTTTCGACACGCTGGTCGATTCCACCACGGCCGATGTCTTCGTTCGCGCGCGCGACAACGCGTGACCTCGCGCGGACAAGCCATGATGGTTGATTCCAGTCGGACGAGCCTCGATGCCTGATTTCACGCGGACGAGCCGCGATGTCTGACAGCCTTCTGCCCTATTACAACCGGGAGCTGGTGGCGATCCGCCGGCTGGCGGCGGAGTTCGCCGAGACTCATCCCAAGATCGCCGGCCGGCTGCGGCTCGCCGCGGATGCGGTCGATGATCCGCACGTGGCGCGGCTGCTGGAGGGGGCCGCGTTCCTTGCCGCGCGCGTGCATCACCGGCTGGACGACGAGTTCCCCGAACTCACGGATTCTCTGCTTGGCGTGCTGTATCCGCACTACCTCGCCCCGTTGCCGTCCTGCGCGATCGCGCAGTTTTCGGTCCAGCCCGACCTGCTCACGCCGTTCCGTGCAGACCCCGGTCTGGCGATCGAGACGGAGCCGGTGCGGGGCGAGGTGTGCCGTTTCCGCACTGCCGCCCCGGTCACCGCCTGGCCCGTGCAGATCGAATCCGTGCGCCTGTCCGGCCTGCCGCTCGCTGCCCCGCCGAACCCCACGGCCGGCGGGGCGGTGGCGGTGTTGCGCATCGTCCTGAAATGCGCGGTTGCCGAAACCACCTTCGCCCAGCTTGGGATCGAGCAGCTTCGCTTCTTCCTCCGCGGCGCGCCGAACGTGTCGATGCCGCTGTTCGAGCTGCTGAGCGCACACACGCTCTCGGTCGCCTATGCCGAAAGTCCGGTCGATCCGCAGCCGGTGATCGTGCCGGGCGGCGGGATCCAGCCGGCGGGGTTCGCGGCCGATGAGGCGCTGCTGCCCTGGCCTGCGCGGAGCTTCAGCGGCTTCCGCCTGCTCAGCGAGTATTTCGCCTTCCCCGAGAAATTCCTGTTCCTCGATTTCCTGCGCATGGAGGGCAAGACCCTGGTCTCCGGTGGCAATCGCCTGGAGATCTTCGTCTATCTCGACCGGGCGGTGCCGGAACTGGAGCGGGCGGTCGATGCGGACGCCCTGGCGTTGGGGTGCGCGCCGATCGTCAACCTGTTCAGCCAGCGCTGCGAGCCGATCCCACTCACACACACCGATACCGAATATCGCGTGGTGCCGGACGCGCGCCGCCCAG
Source organism: Acetobacteraceae bacterium (assembly GCA_035532755.1). GTDB lineage: Bacteria > Pseudomonadota > Alphaproteobacteria > Acetobacterales > Acetobacteraceae > DATKQI01. The sequence continues at coordinate 13,296 of DATKQI010000103.1, read as the reverse complement.
GGGCGATGGAAGTATGGGGCGTCGAGCGGGTGCGGGAAGCGCGGCCGGATGGCTCCTCCCGCCCCTGGCGGCCGTTCTACCGGTTGACGCATGGCGATCCAGAAGCTGGCGTGCCCGGCGGTTTCTTCCATGTCACACGGCGCGACAGCCCGCTGGCGCTGGGCGGCAGCGAGCTGTTCCTCGCACCGCACGATCCCGATTTCGATCCGGAAAAGCCTCTCGATGGCGTGCTCTCGGTCGATGCGCTGTGCCTGAACCGCGATCTGCCGGCCGATCTGCCGTTCGGCGGCGGCCACCCACGGTTGCGCCTGGTGGAGGGTGCCGCGGGTGTGGCGAAGCTCTCCTGCCTCACCTCGCCCACGCCCACGCTGCGGATGAAGCTGCGGGAGGGCGGCTTCTGGCGGCTGGTGTCGCATCTGTCGCTCAGCCATCTTTCGGTCGTGGGCGGGGCTGAAGGGGCGCAGGCGCTGAAGGAGGTGCTGCGTCTTTATGATCGCCGCGATACCGCCGAAACCCGCGCGGCGATCGATGCGCTTACAGGCGTTTCGGCCGCTCCGGGTGCGGCGCGGGTGCCCGGCGCGCGGGCCGGCGCCTTCTGCCGCGGGCTCGACGTGAAGCTGGAGTTCGATCCGCGAAGCTGGCAGGCGGGCGGGCTGTATCTCCTCGCATCGGTGCTGGAACGGTTCCTCGCACTGCACGGCTCGGTCAATTCGTTCGTGCGCACCACTGCCGTCCTCCGCGGCCGGGCAGGGCGGGAAGCGGCGTTTCCGCCACGGGCGGGGGCACGCGTGCTGCTGTGAGGCTCCTCCCCGGCAGAACCCGCTCGGCCCTTGCCGCGCTGCTCGATCAGCCTCGCCGCTTCGGCTTCGATGCGGCGGTGCGGCTGCTGTGGCGCGCTGGCCGGCAACCGGAACCCTCGGATGCGGTGCAGTTCCGCTCGCCGGGCAGCCTGGCCTTCCCGCCGGCGGAGGTGCTTTCGGTGCAGCCCGGAAAACCGGGTGGCCGGCCGCAGATGCGCGTTGGGATGATGGGCCTCACCGGCCCATCCGGCGTGCTGCCGCGCTGGTACAACGAGGTTCTGGCGATCACGCTGCGCGATCGTTCCCAGGCGCTGCATGAATTCCTTGATATGCTCGCCCAGCGCTTCATTGCCCAGTTCGCCCGCGCCGGGGCGAAGTACCGGCCTCATCGGGCAGCCGAAATCGGTGGCTTCACCCGCGTGGCCAAGCCCGATCCGGTGGCGCAGGCGCTGCTGGCGCTGACGGGCCTTGGCACCCCGGGCCTCACGGACAGGCTCGCGGCGGGCAATGATCCGGTGCTGCATTATGCCGGGCTGCTGGCCACGCGGCCGCGCTCGGCCGACCGCCTTGCGGCCCTTGTGTCGGATTGGCTGGGGCGCGAGGTCGAGGTGGTGCAGTTCGCCGGCGCATGGCTGACCCTGCCGCCGGAGGCGCAGAGCCGGATGCCCACGGGTCGCATGGCCGGAGCATTCAACCGCCTGGGTGTGGATGTGGCCGCCGGCACCCGCGCGTGGGACCCGCAGGCACGGATCATCCTGCGCGTCGGCCCGCTCGATCGCGCCGCCTTCGCGGCCCTGCTGCCGGATCGGCCGGGGTTGCGGCGGCTGGTCTCCCTGGTGCGCACCTTCCTCGGGTTCGAGATCGGCTTCGCCGTCAACCCGGTCCTGGCGGCCGACGAGATTCCGCCCCTGCAACTGGCTGCCACGGCCGATCCGCCGCCGCGGCTTGGGTGGAATACCTGGGCGCCATCCCCCGCGCCGCCATCGCCGGGCATGCCGCGGCGGCGGGATGCGGCAGACGCCATTTTCGAAGCCGAGATCGTCGAGGCCGCCGAGGCGGCCGAGAGAGGGAAGACCGCATGACACGCTGGGGCCACGGCTACACCACCGACATCACCTACACGACCGGCTATTATCGCGAGCAGGCGCCCGGCCATGCGGGGCTCGCCTGCGTGCTGAACGGCGTCACCTTCGAGCGCCCGGGTCCGCACGATGCGTTCTCCTTCCTGGAACTGGGCTGCGGCAACGGTTTCAACGCGCTGGTGATGGCGGCGAGCAATCCGGGCTGGCGCGTCACCGCGATCGATTTCAACCCTGCCCACATCGCCGCCGCCAACACGCTGAAAGCCGCGGCCGGGCTGACCAACGTGACATTCCTGGAAGCCGACCTCAGCACGCTGGCCGAGGAACCCGCGGTGGCGGCGGTGCCGATGGCCGATGCGGTCAGCATGCACGGCCTCTGGAGCTGGGTGCCCCCCGGCGTGCGCGATGGCGTGATCCGGCTGCTGCGCGCGCGGGTGAACCCGGGCGGGATCGTGCATGTCAGCTACAACGTGCTGCCGGGCTGGCATGGCGGGATCGCGATGCAGCGGCTGGTCCTGGAGGCAGGGCAGCGCCGCGCGGCTCGCAGCGACAAGCAGGCTGAAGCCGGATTCGCCGTGGTGCGCCGGCTGTACGAGGCCGATGCGCACTATCTGAAGTCGTCGAAGATCGTGCAGGGGCTGATGGAGCGCCCCAACAGCTTGCCGCCGGAATATGCCGCGCACGAATACATGAATAATTTCTGGGCCCCCTGCTTCCATGCCGACGTGGCGGAGGCGATGAGCGGCGCGAAGCTCGATTGGGTCGCCGCCTGCTCGATGCTCGAAAACTTTCCCGAACTGGTGATGACCGAACCGCAGCGCGCGGTGCTCGCCGAATTCGACGATCCGGTGATGCGGGAGCTGGTGAAAGACATCTGCCTGGAACGCACTCTGCGGCACGATGTGTTCGTCCGCGGCGTGCGACGGCTCGACACGGCCGGGCGAAACGCGGCGCTCGGCGAGGTGGGGGTTGCGCTGCTGGTTCCGGCCGCCGAGTTCGAATACGAGATCAACATGCCGGTCGGCACCGCCTCGTTCGAACGGCGGTTCTACGAGCCGATCGTCCGGGAGCTCGATGCGGGGCCGCGCCGCATCGGCGACATGCTGGCGCTGCCCGGTCTGGAGGGGCGGCGGGACAACCCGGCCGAGCTGGTCGGCGTGCTGATCGGGACCGGCCAGGCAACCGACGCGGCGGCCATCGGTGCGTCGCAGGACGCAGGGGCATTGCGGCTGAACCGGGCTGTCGCACACCACATGGTCCGCCCTGCCCATATCACCCGGGGCCTCGCGCTCGCCAGCACGGTGCTGGGCAGCGGCATGCCGGCGACGGGGCTGGACATCTTCATGTGGGATCGGGTGCGGCAAGGCGAGGGAGAGGCGCATCTGGACGCATGGGTCGCGTGGCTCGGCTTCGGGGCGGATGCGGAAAACCAGGAGAAGCTGCGCGGCGCGTTCCGGCGGGGGCTTGAGTTTCGCGTGCCGATATGGCGGCAGATCGGATTGCTCTAGGCAGGGCCGCCGATGCTGTCATCGCGAGTCGATGCTGTTATGATGCGCCGGCGCAGCCCCCAGGGGCTTCCCCAGGGGCATCCGTCTCCGGCCGCTTTCAGCCGGTGCGGCATTATCAACTTTTCACCGGGCCTGCTGGTTCGGATAGCCACGACGATGTCCGGGGCAGGCCGCGGACAAGGGAGAATACCAGGATGCGAACTTCCATAGCGATCATGGCTGCGGCCGGGATGATTCTCGGGACCGGCGCAGCGGCTTACGCCCAAGGCAGCCCGTCGGCGCAGCAGATCATCAATTCGCTGAAGCCGACCGGCACGCTTTCCACCACCACGCGCGGCATCCGCCCGCTCGCTCCGGCCGCCCCTGCCGCCGGCGGCGTCACCGCGCCAGCGCCGGCCGCCCCGGCGCCGGCAGCGCCCGCCGCACCGGCGATGGCCGCGACCACACCACCCCCGCCCGCGGCGGCCGCCCCGTCGGTCGATCTGAACGTGGAGTTCGCTACCGGTTCGGCGCAGCTCACCCCGGCGGCGACTCAGACGCTCGACCAGCTCGGCAAGGCGCTTTCCAGCGCCACGCTCGCCCCCTACCGCTTCCGGATCGAGGGGCACACGGACACCGTGGGGAATGCCGCCGCCAACCAGACGCTGTCGGATCAGCGGGCAAATGCGGTCGCGAGCTATCTGGAGCAGAAGTTCGGCGTCCAGCCGTCCCGGCTTTCGGCTGTCGGCATGGGGGAGCGCGGGCTGCTGGTGCCCACCCCGCCGCAGACGCCGGAAGCACGCAACCGCCGCGTCCAGGTCGTGAACGTGGGTACCTGATCGTCGCCCGGATCTCGTCGTAGCCGGGAATTGCAGGGCGACCGTGCGCAGGCCCGGGAACAGCGACGAGGCCGTTCTGCTGAAGCGGTCCGGATTCAATCGACCCGGGCCGCGTCGGCCCGGCAAGTGGATGGCGGTGGCGGGCGTTCTGCTTGTTGCCGTGCTTGCCGTGCTGGTTTGGTTTGCCCTGCGGCCGGGCCGCAAGCCGGAATTCGCCATCCGCTCCGCGACCGAAGCGCAGATCCTGGCAGACCGCCCGGTTCATCTCACGGTCTTCCGCTTCGCGCCCGATCCGAAGGTGGTCGTGCTCGATTTTCCGGGTCTTGAACAGCAGGGGCTGATGCTCGATCGGGTGGCAGCCCTGGTCGAGAAGAAGAACCTGCCACGCGACCGGGTGCTGACCGATGCCGAACTGGCCGCCGCGATCACGGCGGCCGATGCGACGGTCGCGACCTACTATTACGGCCACGACTACCGTGCAGCTGATCTCGCGCGTTTCTTCCGGCTGGCCGCGCGCGACCATGTCGGTCTCAACCCCGAGGAGCAGAGGCTGCGACGGCTGATGCGCCAGCTCGGCTGGCTGTCCCGCCCGGGCTGGACTGCGGGCGCCATCATCACCATCCCGGCGGTAGAGCCCGCCGCGCAGGTCGGGCCGGGCATGCGCAAGGTGATCCTGCATCACGAACTTTCCCACGGCTTCTATTTCACGTCCGCGGCCTATGCGGCCTACGTGAAGCATGTCTGGCAGACCGTTCTCACCCGCGCTCAGCGCCAGGATTACCGCCGCTTCCTGTCATCCGAGGATTACGATCCGGCGGAGACGGACCTGATCATGAACGAGATGCAGGCCTACACGATGTTCACGCCAGACCCGCGCTTCTTCACCGCCGCCGCGGTGGGAATGACGCAGGCCGCGCTCACGCGGCTCCAGATCGCCTTTCGTCAGGGCATGCCGCGCGGCTGGCTAAGGGATGGTGCGATCAATCCCGGGGCACTGGCGCGCTGAACGACGGCACTGACCAGGGCCGGCAGCCGGGCCGCGTCAATGCAGGGTATCGAGAACCAGTGCGTTGCCAACGACCTTTCCCTTTTGCACCTGCACCGCGGCAATCGCCGCCTGAAGTGCGGCAAGATAGGTTTTGGCCGTCGGATCGGTCGCAATCTTGCCGGCCGGGAACAGCGGCCGCGATGACGCCACGGCGATGATCATGTCCTGCCCGAACGGCGGCCCGACGGCCCATTGATTTGCCGATCCCGGGTCGCCCAGCTTCACCACGCTGCCGGCTGCCAGCAGCCGCGCCGGATCGTTGGCCGCTGGATACAGATGCGCGACCGATCCGTCATGCGAGAGATAATCCACCTGTAGCCAGCCGGCGAAACCCGGCATCACGACGCGCGGACGGATCATCTGGTTGTTGTGCAGCGCCGTCGCGCCGCCTGCCAGCCGCAACGTGAGCGTCGAGGCAGAGAACGGCGCTGCGAGCGGGCGCAGCACGTCGAGCGCCGCGCAATAGGGGCCGGTGAAATCGTGAATCTGCCAGTCGATCGCCGCGCTCGGCGCGGCGCTGCCCAATGCCCGGTGAAGCGTCGAGAGGGGTGTGCCGCTGCCGGCCAACCCGGTCAGCGCCACCTGCTGCGGGCCGGACAAGGACCCGTGCAGCAGCGTGCAGGAAACCGGCGCGATCGCGCTGGAGATCGCCTGCCGCAGATCGGCCGGCGGCTGGATCAGCGCCAGTTTCTGCGGCGGTGCGGGAACCGCCTGCGCGGGCAATGCGGGCGCGGGCAATGGCGCCGGCGGCGGTGGAACGGCGGCCGGAGGCGCGGCTGCCGTGGCCGTCGGCGGGGCAACGTTTGCCGGTGCGGGGATGGCCGTCACCGGCGGAGTTGCCGAAGGCGGCTGGGCCGGTGCTGTCTGGATTGGTGCTGTCTGGGCAGTTGCGGCGGGCGCCGGGCCGGGCTGGTTGCTCGCTGTCTGGCTCGTGCTGCCGGCTGTCGCCGCTGGCTTCGCGGCCGCTCCCGTCCCGGCCGGTTTTGCCTTCGCCGTCTTCTGCCCGGTGGTCGCCGGTCCGGTCACGGCGGTCGGGGCCGGCGGGTTGCGGCCGAACAGGTACCATCCACCGCCGCCCAGCACCAGCAACACGACGACGGCCATGCCCGCGATCAACGGCGTGCGGCTGCGTGGTTCCGCCTCCGCGACCGGGGGTGCCGCCGGTGTGGCTGCCGGGCGGGCGGGCGCGCCGCGCGTGGTGGAAATGATCGTCGCCTCGGCATCCGCCGGCTCCAAGGCGGCCAATCCTCCCGGCATCGCCGGCGCCACAAGGGCCTGGCGCAGCGCCTGGGCGAAGTCGGCGGCGGTGGCGAAGCGTTCCTCCGGCCGTCGCGCCATCGCCCGGCGCACCACCGCATCGAACGCGGGCGGGGCGGTCACCGACAGGTCGGAGGGTCGTGGCGGTTCGGTATTGAGCGCCTTGTGCATGATCGCGCTCATGCTGCCCTCGAACGGGCGCTCCCCGGTCAGCAACTGGTACAGCAGCACGCCGGATGAATAGATGTCCGTGCGCGCATCCACGGTCTGGCCCATGAACTGCTCGGGAGACATGTAGGCCGGGGTGCCCAGCACCGTGCCGGCCTGGGTCATGCTGCTGCTCTCGATGCGGGCGATGCCGAAATCGGCGATCTTCACGCGTCCGTCGCGCGTCATCATCACGTTGGCCGGCTTGATGTCCCGGTGCACCACGCCGCGCTCATGGCTGAACTGCAGCCCGGCGAGCAGCTCCTCCATCACGCGCACCGTCTCCGGCACCGCGAACCGCTCCTGCTTGTCGAGCAGGGACTTCAGCGAATCGCCATCGACGAATTCCATCACGATATAGGCGATCTGGTCGGTCTCGCCGTAGTCGAACACACCGACGATGTTGGGATGGGACAGCCGGCCGGCGGCCTGCGCCTCCCGCTTGAAGCGGGCCAGCTCGTCCTGGGCTTCAGCATCCGTGGCGTCGGGCAGGCGCACGGTCTTGATCGCCACGCGCCGGGCGATGGCCGGGTCCCACCCGTCGTACACCGTGCCCATCGCACCCCGGCCCAATGTGCCGCGGAGTTCGTATTTGCCGAGCCTGTCGTCTGCCATGCCGAGGCCTTCGCCGCTTCCGTTCTCTCTCGCTTATAGACCGGCCGCGCGTTGCGGCGCAGGGGGCAAGAATGCGGTTTTCATCGCGGCACTTCCGCCGTCGCCGATCAGGGCGAACGGTGCCCAATAGAACGGATGCGCAAGCTCCGCCGGCAGCCCGTGCCCGGCCTGGTCGAGGAAGGCAAGCTGGGTGGCGCGCAGCGCGCCGGCCACGCCGCCATCCTTCCCCGAACGCAGCCGGTTGAGCATATCGGCCACCAGATAAGCCGCTGTCTGGTCGTTCACCGACCAGTGGGTGATCAGCAGCGCCCGCGCCCCGGCGTAGAAGAAGGCGCGCGCGAGGCCGGACAGGCTTTCACCCGCCGTCTTTCCGCTCGGCCCGCCGGTGTTGCACGCGGACAGGATCACCAGATCCGCATCGAGATGCATGCCGGTCACCTGGGCGGCGGTCAGCATCGCCCCGGCGGCATTCTTCGCGCCTGCGGGGTCGGAGGTGACGATGGCGGGCTGGCTCGCGCAGCGAAGATCGGTCGGCAGCAGCGCGTGGGTCGCGAAATGCAGGATGCGGAAATTCTTCAGGTTGGCGGCCAGCACCGCCTTCGCGGTGAACGCCGGCCCCAGCAGCTCGTCCCGTGGCGAGGCACCCAGGATCGCGCGCGCGGCCGCCAGCTCGCGGGTGGCGAACGGCAGATGCGGCAGATCGGCGAACAGTTGCGCACTGTCCTTGCAGGTGGCGCCGGGAAAGCTGCTCTCGGCCTGGGCAAGCGTGACCGGGCGGAAATCGCCGAAGCCGAACCAGGGCTGTGTCGCGCGCGACGTGCCGGCAACCTTGCGCAGCGAGACGAAGTTGGCCGCCGCCGGTACGTGCGCGACCGTCATCCTGCGGATCAGCCAGGGCGCGCCTGCCAGATCCGTCGGGCTCGCCGGCGCGGTCGGCAGCATGCCGAAGGGCAGGGACAGCAGCGGGCCCGTCGGCGCCACCACCAGCGCGTTCACCCCCTTCATGCGCGGCGCGAGCTTGCCCAGGGTATCGGCATAGATCGTGTAGGCATCGTGCATGTCGAACACGGGCAGTTGCGTCGTCGTCGGCTCCACGGTGGCGCGCACCCGCTCGACGAGTTTTTCCATCTGCGGCAACCCTGCCGGCACCGGCGCGACGGCGATCTTCCCCGCGTGCAGCAGGAAGCTCCATCCGCCCGTCGGTCCCAGCGTGATGTCCACGAACGCCTCGTTCGGCCGCAATGCGGCGAACACCTGGCTCGCCGGCGCAACCTGCTGCACAAGCTGGCCATAGTTGGGCGCCGCAGCCTGCAATGCCGCGTCGGCCTGCGAGAGATTCACCTGCGCGGCGGCGATCTGCTTGTCGAGCTCGGCCGGGCTCATCGTGGGCGCGGGCCCCTGGCCGCCCTTGGCGCGGCTTTGCGCGGCCTGGTCGCGTGCGCGGAACAGGTCGGCAAGCCGTGCGCTCGCATCCTGCCGGCGGCGGATGGCCGCCGCCACCTTCGGGTCGGAGGCATTGGCCGACAGCCGGGCCGTGGCCTGAGCGATCTGCTGGCTGGTCACGCCGCCCTGGGCAAGCTGCGCGGCGTCGAACATCTCCGCCAGCAGCGCCTGCCGCCGCTTCGGGTCCTGTCCGGCCGCGCCGGCATAGATGCCAAGGCAGGGGAACAGCAGGTTCGCGCTCGTGCCGACCTTCAGCTCCTGCAGCAGGCCGATGGCGGATTGGCAGGTCGCAAGCGCCGCCGCCAGCCTGCCGGTGCGTGCGAGCACCGCCGCGCGCAGCAGTTGCGTGTCCGCGATCGGTCGCGTGCCGGGCAGGGCCATGGTGAAGTTGCTGACCGCCTCGGCAAGGTTGCTGTTGGCAGCCCCCTCCCGGCCGAGCCTCGCGTCGGTGGTGGCCGCCGTGCGGTACAGCCGGGCGGACAGGATCGGCGGCGTCAGGTCGTTCGCGCTGGCGACCTGCTGGGCCGACCGGATCGCCGCCTCGCTCTGGCGCGCCTTGCCCATGTCGCGCAGCACGATCGCCTCATAGCGGCGCGTTTCGATCACGCCGAGCAGCGCGGTCTGTGTTGCCGGGTCCGTCAGCAGGTCCTGGCGGGTGAGCATCTCCGCCAGCGTGCCGGCCGCGCCATGGCTGGCGATCAGCCCGTTCGCCACCGGCGCGGGCCGGGCGTGCAGCGCGCTGGCCGGCACCATGGAGACATAGGCTGCTTCCGCCCGGCGCAGCAGGCGCAGCGCTTTCGGCAGGTCATGCTGGTTCAGCGCGTCGAGCGCGCGGTAATGCAGCAGGCGCGCTGCGGCGGTGGGATCGGCCGCGCCCTTCACGAGCTTTCCAGCCTGCGCGAACAGCCGGTCGGCCTCCGCGTAGCGGCCCTGGTCGGAGATTTGCAAGGCAAGGTAGGTGAGCGGCCCGACCGTGTTGGGGTTGTCTGCTCCCAGCGCCTTCTGCTGCAGGGCGAGCGCGGCGCGGAACGCCGTCTCCGCCGCGGCGAAGTTCTCCGACAGGTTGGCTCGCGTGCCCAGGTGCATCAGCTCGTCGTAATGGCCCACATCGCCCGAGCTGAATGCCTGGGCCGCGAGACGGTTGGCGAGCATCGCATCCGCCGCCGATTGCGCCACCGCCGAAGCGGCCTGCGGGGACACCCGGCCGGACAGCACGCCGATGGTGCGCTCGATCACCGGCAGCGCCGGCAGCACGCCATCGGCGTACCACGCCCGTCCACCCACATCGGCTACCATCGCCACGTGCGGCCAGCCGCCAACCAGTTGCGTGCATTGCAGCAGCGCCACCTGCTGATTGCCAAGAATGGCGGTGGTGTTCGGCGGCCCGCAGGAATACAGCGCATTCAGCCCGACCCGCCATGTGCCCGAGGTGGCGAGTGCTGCGAGCGCGGCCGGCGTGGTGGCCGGCCCGGGGCGCACGCGCGCGCTGGGCTGGCTCCAGGTGCCGCAATAGATATCGGCGCCGTTGCCGGCAGCCTGCTCGGTGCAGGCTTCCCCCGCCGCGTTCTTGCCCACGGAGATCACTTTCTCCGACACCGCATGCCCCGTGCCGCCCACATAGGCGCTCGGCGGCGGCACGGCGCAGGCAGCCAGGATGGCCAGAAACGGCAGGAACCGCAGGGCGGAAAGCATCGGCACCGGGCGCACCGTCAGTAATCCTGGGCCGAAACGTTCGGCAGTTGCAGATAGCGGTCGCGCCGCCGCCGCCGCGTCGTGCCGAAATCGAGATTGTCGATCGGGTTGGAAGACGGCACCGCCTCCAGCGGCAGCACCACGCAGTTGACCGACATGATCGGGCAGGAATTGATGCGGAACTGGTTCAGCGGCAGCGGGGTGATCGTCGATATGCCTGCAGCGGCGACACCGGCGAAGCCGCCCACCATGCCGGTCAGCGTGCTGCCGCCGGTGCTGCCGGGCAGGGCGAGCGCGATGAGGTTCGCCACGTTGATCGTGCCGGTGGCCTGCCCGGCCCCCGGGTTGATGATCAGCGTGGTCGTCGGCGCGACCAGGTTGTTGAACTGGATCGCTCCGCCGGCCGACGGCAGATCGATGCGGACTGTGGCGGGCGTGCCCGCATAGCCTGCCGCCGGCCCGCCGAATTCAGCGACCGCCGTGTTGAACGAGGGGTTGATATACACGGTACCGGTCTGGATGAAGCTGCCCTTGCCATCCGCGCCCGGCAGCACGGTGAAGAACGTGCCCGGCGGGCTTGGCTGCGCGCCTTCCTGCTGGCCCGGGGGCAGGCCGGTCGTGAACAGGTTGCCGCTGAGCGTGAGGGTGCCGGTCGCGCTGATCGCGATCTCCCCGGCGACGATCGGGCCGAGAATGGTCAGCGCGCGGGCGTCCGACAAGGTGAACGTGCTGCCGGTCATGATGAACGAACCAAGCTCGGCGAGCTGCACGGCAGAGCCGAAATTGGCGACGGCATTCGCCTGCCCGGTCAGCTCGCCCACATTGAAGGCGCCGCCGGAACGGATGATGGTGCCCGCGGCATCGAGGATGAGCGTGCCCGGCACGTTCACATCGCCGGTGATCGCGAGATTGCCGAGGCTGTCCACCGTCGCGTTCGCGGCCGACAGCGGCCCGGCGAGATCGGCGAGATTGTCCAGCGTGAAATCGCCCGTGGTGGTGAATGCATCAAGGGTGCCCACGCCACCGGGCCCGGTGAAGCTGGCAGCGGCGGCCGAGCCGCTCAGCGTGCTTGCCTGCAACTCCCCGGTGTCGGTGATCGTGCCGGTCGCGTTCAGCGCCACCGCCCCGCCCTGCGGCAGCGCGCCCGGCAGCAGCAGGTCCCCGGTCACGTTCAGCGCGATCTGCGGGCTGGCCAGCGGGCCGGTAACGGTCAACGTGCGCCCGTCAGTCAACGCAAAGCCGGAGGTCGCGGTGAAGCTGCCGAGCGTGGCGATCTGGTTCTGATCGGTGAGGTTGACCGTCTGCCCCTGTCCGGTCAGCAGCGCGGTCGTCAGCAACCCGCCGGGCTCGGTGATGTCGGCTGCCAGCAGGTCGATCGAGGGTGCGTTCACGGCCCCGCTCAGGATCAGCGCCGGTGCCGCGAGCACAGCCGGGCCGCCGGCGGACAGCGGCCCGGCCAGGGTCAGCGTGTTCGCATCCGTCAGCGTGAAGTTGTTGGCGGCGGTGAAGCCGCCCAGCGTGGCGATGCGGTTCTGCTGCGGCAGCGTCACGCTCTGTGCGTGGCCCAGCAGCAGCGCGGCCGTGATCGTCCCGCCGGTCTGCGCGAGATTGCCGCCGGCATTCAGCACCATGGTCGAGCCCGTCGCGTCGGCCCCGAACGTGAGGTCGCCGGTGGTGGTGAGGCTGAGCCCGGTGCCACCGTCCACCGCACCCGCCACGGCGAGCGGGCCGGTGTCGTTCAGGCTGAATCCGTTCGGTGCGCTGAAGCTGCCGAGCGTGGCGACCGTGTTGGTCTGGGTCAGCTGCGCGCTGTTCGCCTGTCCGATCAGCACTCCGGCTTGCAGGCTGCCCAGGCCGGTCGCCTCGGTGAGGGCGCCAGGCAATGTTAGCGCTACCGTCTGGCTGCTCGCCAGACGCCCGCCAAGGCTTTGCGCCGCATCGCCGATGGTGAGGTCGCCATTGGTCAGGGCAATGGTGATCCCGGTGTTGTCGGTCACCGTCCCGGCCACCGTCAGGCTGCGCTGATCGGTCAGGCTGAACCCGCCGGTGCTGGCGATCGCGCCCAGGCTCGTGATGGTGTTGCTGCCCTGGCCGAGCGCGAACGCGCCCTGCGTCGTGGTGCCGTCGGAGGTCAGGGTGCCGGCATTGATGGTGAAGCCCGTCTGCTCGGCGATCCCGCCATTGCTGGTCGCCAGCGCGAGCGTGCCGGCGCCGCCGGTGAGCAGTGCCCCGCCGCCCGCAAGCGTGATCGCGCCGGCATTGGCGAGCGTGATGTTGCTGCCGGAGACCGAACCATCCACGCTGAGCGCGGTGCCGTTGGCCAGCGCCACATCGCCGCTGCCACCGGACAGGTTGCCCAGGGCGTTGATCGCATTGCTCGCGCTGGTCAGACTGATGCCCGTCTGCGCACTGCCGTTCAGCATCCCCGTCCGGATCGTGAAGCCCGCGCCTTCGCTGATATTGCCGGCAAGGGCGGTGAGCCCGAGCACCCCGGCCGTCACCACGCTGCCGGAAGCCAGCGTGATCGCGCCGGCATTGTCGAGCGTGACGTTGCTGCCGGAGACCGTGCCGTTGACGCTGAGCGCGGTGCCGTTGGCCAGCACCACATCGCCGCTGCCGCCGGTCAGGGCGGTGAGGGTGCCGATCGCATTGGCGGCGTTGGTCAGGCTGATGCCATTGCTGGCGGCAGCCCCCAGGGTGGCGGCGGCGGTGCCGCCCAATCCGGCCAGCCGGCCGGCACCGCCGATGCCGCCCGCGGTCGCATCCAGCGCCAGCACCGGGGCGGACAGCGCGCCGGGAATGGCGATGGCGCCGCTGGTCAGGCCG
>DATKQI010000102.1:0-21563 GCA_035532755.1 Acetobacteraceae bacterium | reverse complement strand
CCGCGCGATCCGCCTTGCGCAAGGGAAGCCCTTCGCGGAAGGCCGGCTCGTCGATCTGGATGATGGCGATCCCGGCAGTCTCGAGATCCGCCACTTCGTCGCGGATTGCGAGCGCGAGCTGGCGGCAGACCGTCTCGCGCGATATCCTGGCGCACGAAGGACCACTGCAGCATTGTTACTGGACCCGTCAGCATCCCCTTCATCGGGCGCTTCGTCAGGGACTGGGCGAAGGAGGTCCAGCGCACCGTCATCGGCGCCGGCCGGGACACGTCGGCCCAGATGATCGGGGGTGCCACGCAGCGGCTGCCGTAGGACTGCACCCAGCCGTGGCGGGTAAAGGCGAAACCCGCCAACTGCTCGCCGAAGTACTTCACCATGTCGTTGCGCTCGAACTCGCCGTGCACGGGCACGTCCACGCCCGCCTCCTCCTGCCAGCGCACTGCTGCGACGATCTCCTGCTCGATCGCCGCGCTGTAGTCGGCCTCCGAGAGATCGCCGCGGGCGAAGCGCCCCCGCGCGGCGCGCACCTCGGCAGTTTGCGGGAACGAGCCGATCGTCGTCACCGGCAACGTCGGAAGCTGCAAGCGCTCGTGTTGCACGGCGGCGCGTTTGGGGTACGGCGTGGCCCGCCGCTCCATCGCCTGCGTCACCGCGGCGAGGCGCGACGTGACGGCCGCATCGTGCACCCGCGCGTCCGCGCGCGCCTCGGCCAACGCGGCATCGCTCTCCTTCAACGCCGGTGAAATGGCGGCATCGCCCTCGTCCAGGGCACGCGCCAGCAGCGCGACCTCGACGAGCTTCTCGTCGGCAAAGGCGAGGTGCCGCCTCAGTGCGGGCTCAAGCCCAGTCTCGCCGCGCAGGCTCTGCGGGACATGCAGGAGCGAGCAGGAAGGGGCGACCATGAGCCGTCCGCCGCGCTGCGCAACCGCAGGGCGCAGCAGGGTGAGAGTCGCGCGCAGGTCCGTGCGCCAGACGTTGCGCCCGTTCACCACGCCGAGCGAGAGCCAGCGATCGGCCGGCAGCGCCGCCAGCACAGGTTCCAGTTGCTCCGGCGCGCTGACGAGGTCGAGATGCAGTCCCCCAACCGGCAGCGAGGCCGCGAGCGGCAGGTTTTCGCGTAGTCCGCCGAAATAGGTCGCCAGCAACAGGCGGAGGCCCGGGGCGGCCTCGGCGAGCGCCCGATAGGCGGCGCGGTACGCATCCGGGACGCCGGCCGGCAGGTCGATAACCAGGCAGGGCTCGTCGAGTTGCACCCACGCGGCGCCGGCCTCCGCCAGTTCCCGCAGCGCCTGCGCATAGACGGGCAGCAGCGCGGGCAGCAGGTCGAGCGGGTGTGTGCCGTCTTCCGCCTTCGCAAGCAGCAGGAAGGACACCGGACCAAGCAGGACCGGACGGGTGCGCACACCGCGCCCGAGCCCCTCTTCGAACGCAGCGAACCAGCGATTGTCCAGCAGCTGAAAGCGGGTGTCAGCGGCGAGGCGCGGCACGATGTAGTGGTAGTTCGTATCGAACCACTTGGTCATCTCGAGCGCGACGGCATTGCTCGGGATGCCGGCCGCGCGCTCCGTCTCGGTGCCGCGTGCGCCGCGTGCCAATGCGAACATGGTGGCGAGCGAGGCTGGCCCCTCGCCGGACCAGCCATAGCCGCGCGGAATGGCGCCGACCGCGCAGGCGGTCTCCAGCACGTGGTCGTAGAGGGCGAAATCCCCTGACGGGACGTGGTTGACGCCCAACCCCTGCTGAAGCGTGCGGCTGCCCGCCCGGAGTGCGGCGGCGGCAGTTAGCAGCTCGGCCTCGCTGCTGTGGCCGGCCCAGAAGGCCTCAAGGGCGGTCTTCAGCTCGCGGCGGGGGCCGATCCGCGGGTACCCGAGATTGGCGGCGATCGTCATGACGCGTGGTCTACTGCGCCCGGTGCACCCAGCCCGGCCGTGAAGATGGCGCGCCCCCGTAGGGCGGGGTGCACGGCGCTGGCAGGTCTCCTGGCTTGCGGATATCGGGCGTGGTGGCCCATCGCCGCAGACCCTGCCTTCCCGCGCCTGATGGCGCAGTGGCCCACCCCGGCGAGGGTAGACGGGCTTGTTGCGGCTTACCGCCGACAGTTGCTGGGGCAGCCACCGGCTTGGGGCGTTTGAGCAGCCCCGCACGGCGTTCCCTTTTGCACCCGCTCGCGCGGGACCAACGCTATATAAACATATCCTTATGTATGTTGGGCCGCAAGGCGTGTTGTGTGCTGCACCCCAAGCCCTCAAAGACTGACCCCTCGGTCTCGACCGATCTGCCAGGAAATCCCGCCGCGGTGATGAGCCAGATCACCTCCCGGCCAAGGCTGCGCTCGATCACCGGCCACCAGGGGACGAGGATGAACTCCTTGGCGTTCTCGACCAGGGCGCAGCGGCCGGAGGAGCTATACAGTCTCGCGGTAAATGCCGCGATACGAAAAGCCACGCCCCACGCCGCCGCCTTAGCGGATCCCGGAGGAGGCACTCGCGCCCGTCCGCATCGACGCGCGCATCGCTGTGGGCGAGGTAGTGCCGGCGGGCTCGCTCCAACGCCCCTTCGACCGCCATCCCGAAGGCGCTTTGTGCGAGCGATATCCGGTCGCGGGCGACCGGTTGCTGGTCGAGCCAAGTGGCGCCGTCATTGGCGATCCGGGCTTTCGGGTCCGGAGTGGCGAGGATGTGCAGGCCGGCGGTTTGAGATCGCCCCACATCGTGCCGGGCGGCGCGCCGCGCAAAATCTGTCGGGATGCGCCAGCGGTCAGCGCCGCGCCGCAGGACGACCTTGACGCGGTAGGGTCGCCGAAGGACAGACGATCAGCGCACCGATCCCCTCCAACGCCCCGGTCACTTTCACTGGCGTTACCGACTGGCAGACAGAGGCGTCGGGCCGAAAGGATTACTGGCCATGCCAACGCCTATCCCCTGGGCCACGCCGGCTTGCGCCCCGACCGCCAATCAATCGGTCCCGGCATGATTGCCCGACTGGCGCGCATCGGCTGGGCCGGAGCGGTCATCACTGGATGCGTGGCCTACGAAGCGCTGGCCCGGCCCGCCACCTCCCGCCTGCCCGCATTGTTACGGCGGACGCTCGAAGGTCTCGGGCCTGCTTTCATCAAGCTCGGCCAGGCGCTCAGCCTGCGGGAGGACCTGTTCGCACCGCCGGTCATCGTCGAGCTGCGCCGGCTGCAGGATCATGCCGCTCCATTCCCCGCCGATCAGGCCCGGGCGGAAGTCGAGCGCAGCCTCGGGCGGCCCATCAACACTGTCTTTGCAACGTTCTCCGACGCCCCGCTGGCTGCCGCTTCGATGGCCCAGGTGCACCGCGCCACGCTGGCGGGAGGCGAAACGGTCATCGTCAAAATCCGCCGCCCTCGTATCCTGGCGGAGATCGACCGCGACATGCGGGCGCTCACCCGCGTGGTACGCTTGGCCGAGCGCCTGCTGCCCCGGCTGCGCCGCTACCAGCCGACCGGGATGGTGGCTGAGATTTGGACCAACCTGCGCCACGAGGCCGATTTCCGCCGCGAGGCCCGCAACGTCGCGCGCTTCGCCGCGGCCTTCAAGGACTCGCCCACGATCCACATCCCCGTGGCCTACCCCGCCCTGTGTGGCGAGGGCGTGCTGGTTCAGGCGATGAGCGGCGGCCGGACCGTGGGCGATCCGGCGATCGGCGCGGATGGTCCGCGCCTGGCCCAAGCCCTGGTGGACGCATATCTGCACCAGTTCTTTGTTCTGGGCGCATTCCACGCCGATCCGCATCCGGGCAACCTGTTCATCATGGCGGACGGCAAGATCTGCCTGCATGATTTCGGCGCGGTGGGCGCCCTGGATCGCGAGACCCGCCAGGCGCTTGGTGCCTATCTGCAAGCGTTCGCTGGCCAGGACGCGCGCTGGATGCTCGATGCGGCGATCGAACTCGGCCTGCTCAGCGCTCGGGTCGAGCGGGACATCTTTGTTCGCGGGATCGACGAGATCCTGCTAGACTTCAGCACCCTGCCGCTGCGTGAATGGTCGATCGCCGAGGCGCTAACGCAAGTGGCCCGGCTCGGCCAGGGCGGCGATTTTCGGGTACCGCGGAACCTTCTGTTGCTGATGCGGACGGCGTTCATCCTCGAATCGGTGCTGCGGCAGCTCGATCCCGAGCTGGAGGTCCTGGACACGATCATCGCCCATGGCCGCGAGGCGATCCGAGGGCTGCTGGAGGGCCCGGGAGCTGACCAGGCGCGCGCTCGGCTTGCCTACGAGGCGCTGGCGCTGTTCCGTCAGGCGCCCGACGCGCTGGGGACCGCGCTCCGGCGGCTTCGGCGCGGCGAGGTGTCGCTGCCGCTGACCGACACGGCCCGAGGCATCGCGGAGCTTGAGACTCATCTGGACCGCACCGGCAATCGGCTGTCGCTTGCGATGGTCTCGCTCGGTCTCTATGTCGCCGGCTCGCTTCTGATGCAGCACAGTCTCGGGCCACGCATCTGGGGCGGCCTGCCGCTGCTCGCCGTCCTGGCCTATGGCCTAGCGCTATGGTTCACGTGGCGCCTTGCCCGCGGGATTTCGCGTTCGGGCCGGCTTTGAGGACACCGCGGTCCGACCGCGGATCGGGCACGCAGGCGGGGCCGGGGGGGTGCGGGGCACGGCGTGGCTTGCCCGGAGGCCACGCACGAGCTGGCACCGACGAAACGCCGGACGCGCTGACCCGGCCGCCTGCGCCCTTCCATTCTCCTGATCTGGATCAATGCCGATGATGACGCACTCCGCACAGTTGCATTCGCTCGTGCGGCCAGTTGCTGCGACTGCCATGCTGCTTCCATGCGGGGGCGTTGCAGGCCCCGACCGGGTAGAAGCCGTCGATATGGAACGGATGCCATGAAGAAGAAAAATCTCGGAACGATCGAACGCGTGATGCGTATCGGATTGGGTGGCGCGTTGGCCATCTGGGCCCTGGTACTTCTGTTTGCTGGTGGCGGTCTGATCTGGATCCTGGCGCATATCGCTCTTGTCGCGCTAGGTGCGGATTTCGTTGTCACCGGCATCCGCGGCTATTGCCCTCTGTACAATCTACTCGGCTGGACCACGAGCGAACGCACAACCTAAGGCTGACCGAGGAGAAGCCAGCATGGAAGACGGACCAAACGATGGAAAGCGAAGCGGTCGGTGGGCATGGCTATGGATGGCCGCGTGCTGCATCCCGATGGTTGCCATCGTTGTTCTGATTGCTCTCGGCTACTGGGGCTTTCGATAGCCAGAGGGCAAGGATGTGTCCCGGCGGTGGCTCATCGGGGGCTGGCGTCGGTGGGTCGAATCGCGTGGCGGCCCAGATCTCGGCGCGTTTTGTATCGTACTCGACATGACCAGCCGCAGCCCGCCTCCCGTGCCGACAGGTTTCCTGCCATCTTCATCACCGAAGGAGGGATCTCATGACACGATCCTTTACGACCCTGAGGACAAAGCGTCCGGCTGGTCCTGTGGACCGGTTGCGGGCCGCACGGCGAGGACTGGACCGTGCCGTGCGCGCGGCGTTGCGCCGACTGCGGCTGTATCTGCCCGACCTTTCCGCGTGGGGGAGCGGGCCGGCGCCGGTCCCGGTGCCGGTTCGTCACACTCCTGCACACCGGGATCGCTCTGGCGGAGGGGCACGCTGATCCGTGCCCGCCGGGCCAACGGCCGGCGCGGTTCGCTTGGCCGCGCCCGTCGTTGCCGGCTCATTCCGAGCCTGCGCCCGGACCGCTCCTGCACGGCCGACCAGGGGCGCGCTGTCCCCCGGTCGGTCCGTCTGGCGTCGTTCCGGTGGCGGCAGTCACATCATCCCGGCGCCCATCATCCCGCGGTGGGAGGCGAGGCCAGGCAGGATCGCCTGGGCCCGCGCCACCTGGGTCGCGTCGAGACCGCCGAGCAGGGTGGTCGCCGCGTGCCGCAGTCCGGCGAAGGACTGCGCCTGCTGCAGACACAGCGGCTGCATCGCCGCCATGTCACGCACCGTCGCTCCGGCCATCGCGCGGTGGCCGGCCTGCAGCTTCGCGGCGATCCCCGTCACGGCCGTGGCGTAAGCGGTCCAGGCCGTCTCCTGGTCGGGACGGATGCCGATGTCGCTCTTCCACGCCGCGAGCCGGGCGGCGGGATCGGTGAAGCCCACCCCCATCGTGCCGCCCCCCATCATCTTCTCGCCTATCATGCCGCCGCCCATCGCCCCAGGCCCTGTGCCCGGCATACCGGGTCCCGCGGCCAGCGCCTGCCATCCACCGGCGCCCAGCGCCACCAGCATCCCGCCGACCGCAATGGTTTTGGTGATCGTCTTCATAGTGCTCTCCTGTGCCTCGGGCGGTCTCTCATCCGCCACACGAGGCTATCTGGGCTCCTCGTGTGGCAAGAGTTTTTCCGGCGCGGGGAGAGTTGTGTCAGGCTTTGCCGGATCGGCCCGCGGACACATCCCGTCACACGTTTCCTTCCACGCATCCGGTCCGGCCGCCTATCTTTCCGTTCATGGACGCCACACTGCATATCCTGATCGTCGATGACCACCGGGAAATCCGCGACCTGGTGGGACGGGCGCTGACCCGGGAAGGGTTCCGCACCACCGCGGTGGCCGATGGTCGGGCCATGCGCAAAGCGCTGGCGGATGGCCGGATCGATCTCATTCTGCTCGACCTCATGCTGCCCGGAGAGGACGGACTTTCGCTTTGCCGCGCGGTGCGGGCGGAGAGCGATATCCCGATCATCATGCTGACCGCCAAAGGAGAAGAGGTGGACCGGGTGATCGGCCTGGAACTCGGGGCTGACGACTACCTGCCGAAGCCGTTCGGCAGCCGCGAGCTGATCGCCCGCATCCGCGCGGTGCTGCGGCGCAGCCGCGCGACGGCGGCAGAGGCACGTTCGGCGCCGCAGCCCCAATGCTATCGCTTCGACCGCTGGACCTTGAACACCGAATCCCGGGACCTCTTGCGCGAGGATGGCGTAACAGTCCCGCTCAGCACCGGCGAATACGACCTGCTGATCGCGCTCGTGAAGCGCCCGCAACGGGTGTTGAGCCGCGAGCAGCTTCTGGACCTCGCGCGTGGCCGTGCCGCCACCGCCTTCGATCGCAGCATCGACACCCAGGTGAGCCGGCTGCGGCGCAAGCTCGAGCGCGATCCCGCCCAGCCCGCACTTATCAAGACCGTATGGGGTGGCGGCTACCTGTTCGCCGCGAAGGTGGCGAAGACGTGATCCGGCTGATGCCGCGCACCCTGTTCGCGCAGATGCTGGCGATCCTGCTCGCTGGCCTTGCGGTGTCGTATGTCGCGGGGACCTGGATTTTTGCCGCCGACCGTCAGGCGGCAGTACGCGCGCTTGGCGGGTTCGCCGCGACCCAGCGCATTGCCAACTTGGCCCGCCTGATCGACGAGGCGCCGCCGGTATGGCGTGCCCGCATCGTTGCCGCCGCATCCGATGCCACGTTGCGCGTCAGTCTCGATACGACGGCTCCGGCGGTGCGGCCGAGCGACGCCGCGCGGACGATCGCGGCGGCGCTTGCTGCACAGCTCCCGCCGACGTTGGCCCGCAGCCTGCGGGTCGCGGTACGCGGTGCCACCGGAATGCCGTCGGCGGGCGGCGGGATGATGCACGCGATGCCGATGGCGGCATCGATGATGGGCGATTTCGTGCGCTGGCGCACGCTCACCGCGGTGATGCGTCTCGACGACGGACAGTGGCTCAGCTTCGCCGCGACCCTTCCGGAGGCAGGCGCGCCGGCCTCCTGGCGTTTTCTCACCGCGCTCGCCAGCATGGCGGCGATCGTGCTGCTGAGCTCGGTGTGGGCGATGCGTCGGGTGACGGCACCGCTGGCGCTGCTGGCGGACGCCGCCGACCGGCTCGGCCGCGACGTCAACGCGCCGCCGATCGCCGAGGCCGGCAGCGTCGAAATGCGCGAGGCCGCCCGTGGCTTCAACGAGATGCAAACGCGCGTGCAAGGCGTGATCGCGGCACGCACGCGCCTGCTGGCGGCGTTGTCGCATGATCTGCGCACGCCGCTCACGCTGCTGCGACTTCGTACCGAATCCCTCGCCGAGGGTGAGGAGCGGGAACGCATGCTGGGCTCCATCGCCGAGTTGGAAGCGATGATCGCGGCGACCTTGCAACTCGCCCGCGACGAGGCAGCGAGCGAGCCGCGCAAGCGAACCGATCTCGCCGCGCTGGTCGGCGCCATGGTCGATGACATGGCCGACACCGGCCGGCCCGTGCGCCTGCTCGCCGTCGAATCCGTGGTGCTCGACTGCCGGCCGATGGCATTGCGCCGGGCGGTCGGCAATCTGATCGACAACGCAATCCGCTACGCCGGCGCGGCGGAGGTGAGTGTGCAGGCATCGCCCGACGCGGTGACGATCGTCGTGGAGGACCGCGGTCCGGGCATCCCTCAAGCCGAGCGACAGGGGGTGTTCGAACCGTTCCACCGGCTCGATCCCTCGCGCAGCCGCGACACGGGCGGTGTGGGGCTGGGGCTGGCGATCGCCCGGGCCGCGGCGCGCGCCCACGGCGGGGACATTCTTCTTGCCGATCGGCCGGGCGGGGGGCTGCGGGTGGAGCTGCGCCTGCCGCGGGTCGGCTCGGACGTGATCGGCGACAGAGGGGTGCGGGATGGTGCGCATCGGTGAAGCGCTTCTCGGCATCGGCCTGCTGACCCTGGTGCTGGCAGATGCGGTCCGGACCATGGTGGTCGCCCGCCATGCGCGCGCCATCCCGTTGCTGACCCGCAGCTTGCTCGGTGGCGGCTGGCGCCTCTTCGCCGGCGCCGCGCGAATCGCCTGCCCCGCTCGCAGGCTGGAGGGGTGGCTCGGCATCTACGGCCCCCTCGTGTTGCTCATGCTGTTGGGCGCCTGGGCGTCGGGCATGATCGTCGCCTTCGCTCTCCTGCAATTTTCCATCGTCCCGGCCGGCGGGGCGGCGCCGCCGGGCTTCGCGACCGAGCTCTATTTCAGCGCCGCCAGTTTTTTCACCCTGGGTACGAGCCCGCCGCAGATACCGCTCGCGGGTTATCTCATGGTGGTTGAAGCGGGCGCGGGCCTCAGCTTCCTCGGCCTGGTGATCGGCTATCTGCCGACGCTCTACCAATCCTATGCCAGCCGCGAGCTTCGTATCCTGCTGCTTGACGCGCGGGCCGGTTCGCCGCCCTCTGCAGTTGGCTTTCTCCGCCGCGCCGGCGGCAATCCCGACCGGCTGGAAGCGCGGCTCGCGGGCTGGGAGGAATGGGCTCTCGATCTGCTGCAAAGCCACCTGTCCTATCCCATGCTGGCCTATTTTCGGTCCCAGCATGCCAACCAGTCCTGGCTCGCCGCGCTGACCGCCATGGTGGATGCGAGCGCGCTGCTGATGCTGGGCGCCGAGGGGACGCTGCGCGACCAGGCCGGCTTCACCTTCGCCGCGGGTCGGCACGCGCTGGCGCACACCGCCGCGGTTTTCGGTGCGCAACGGTCACCGTCGCGGCAGGAGCGGCTGCCGGCGGTCGCATTCGCGGGGCTGATCGCGGCACTTGCCGCCGCGGGGCCGTACCTGTCGCGAGATCATATCGTCGAGGCGAAACTGACCGCACTTCGGGCCTTGTACGAGCCCGATGCCGAAGCGCTCGGGACGGTGTTCCTGCTGGCGTTGCCGCCCTGGGTGCCGGGCGAGCACGAGGTGGCCAACTGGCAACTCGCGTCATGGGGGCCATAGCGCGGCGGGTGTGTTGACGTGGATCAATCCCTGGCGCCGCACGCTGCTCTATCCACCCGATCACGCCGCCGGATGCGCCAGGAGGATTGATGACGCGGAAGATCGCAGTATTTGCGGCCCTGCTCGCGGTCGGCGTAGCCGCCGGCTGGTGGCTGCGGACCCCACCGTTGCCGCTTCCCGGGCCGCCGCTCTCGACCCCGATCGCATCGATGCCGCCCACCACCTCCGCGGAGGCGCGCGGGCTGCCGACCCTGGCACCGATGTTGCGCGCGGCGATGCCCGCGGTAGTCAGCGTGACGGTCCTGGCGCCCGCATCGGCGGAAGGCAACCCGTTCTCGTCCGAGCCCCGGTTCCGGCAATACCCGGGGCGGGGGGGATCGGCCAAGCGGCAGGTCATCGGGGCCGGCTCCGGTGTCATCATCGATGCGGCGCGGGGCCTGATTCTCACCAACAATCATCTCGTCCGCGGTGCGGAGCGGATCGGCGTTGCCCTGGCCGACGGTCGGCGCTTCGACGCCAAGCTGATCGGCTCCGATCCGGCCACCGACATCGCGCTGCTCGCGATCAACGCCCCGGGCCTCGTCGCGCTATCGCCCGGCAACTCCGACACCATCGAAATCGGCGATTATGTGGTGGCGATCGGCAATCCGTTCGGTCTCGGCGAGACCGCGACCTTCGGTATCGTCAGTGCGTTGGGGCGCAGCGGCCTCGGCATCGAGGGCTTCGAGGATTTCATCCAGACTGATGCCGCGATCAATCCCGGCAATTCGGGCGGAGCACTGATCGATAGCCAAGGCCGCCTGATCGGGATCAATTCCGCGATCATCGCTCCGGGCGGCGGCAATGTCGGCATCGGTTTTGCGATTCCCATTGCCATGGCACGCAATGTCGCCGATCAGTTGCTGCGCTATGGCAAGGTGACAGGCGGCCATCTGGGCGTCGCTGTGGCCGATCACCCCGCGGCGATGCCGGCCGGACTGCAGGCGGAGCTGCCGGCGGGGGCCATGATCACCGCTGTCGCGCCCGGTTCCGCGGCCGGCAAAGCCGGGCTCAAGCCGGGTGATATCCTGCTCGCGGTCAACGGCCGGATGGTGATCGGGGCGGACCAGTTGCGGGCGCTTCTGCATCTCCTGCGTCCTGGAACGACTGCCGAGATCGCGTATCTGCATGATGGCAAACACATGAACACGAAGCTGCGCCTGACTGCGGCCGGGGCGTGACCCAGCCGCGCCTGCAGCAACCGGCCGCGGCGGCGCCAGTCGCTCGGGCGGCGATGCGTCCCTGGCATGTAGTCGCGCTGCTCGGCGTCATGATCCTTTGGGCCGGCTGCTATCCACTGATCACCCTCGGTCGGCCGTTCGCGCCGCCGCTTCTGTTCGCTGCCCTGCGGGCCCTGGTGGCAGGGGCAGTGCTCGCGCTTCTGGCCGTCTTGCTACGCCGCAAGCTGCCGCGGGATCTCCGGATCTGGGGCGCGCTGGCGGGGATCGGCGTCGCGATCACCACTTTCGGCTTTCTTGGCATGTTCAACGCCGAGCCGTCAGTTCCGCCGGGCCTGGCAACGGTGATCGCCGGCATGCAGCCGCTGATCGCCGCCGTCCTGGCCTATTTCGTCCTGGGCGAGCGTCTGGGCCGATGGCAACGGCTGGGGCTGGGGCTCGGGTTTCTCGGGATCGTCGTCATCAGCGTCCCGCATCTCGACGGCGCGGGTCGAGCAGGCTTCGCCTGGGGCGTGGCCTATATCGCTCTCGCCGCGCTCGGTGTGGCGGCGGGCAACGTTCTGATCACGCGGCTCTCCGGTCAGGTGGACATGTTGGTGGCGATGGCGGCGCAGACATTGTTCGGGGCCGTGCCGCTCGGCGTCATGGCCATGCTTCGCGAGCGTCCTGCGGCGATCATCTGGTCCCCGACCTTTGTGGCGAGCCTCCTGGCCCTGGCGCTGTTCGGGACCGCGGCTGCCTATTGGCTCTGGTTCATGCTGCTGGAACGGGTTCCGTTCAGCCGGGCCAATGCCTTCAGCTTTCTGGTGCCGTTCATCGGCTTCGCGCTCGGCGCCGCCTATTTCAACGAGCCGGCGAGCATCCCGGCGCTGAGTGGACTGGCAATGACAGCGATCGGTATCCTGCTGATCCAGCATGAGGCTGGTCGCGCTCCGGACAGTACCCAACGGCCGGCGGGTGAATAAGTGTCCTGCTCAGGCGCCCCCGCCCGGTTGGCTGGTGGTGATCGCCGCCACTCGGAGGCCCTTGTCGACCGGAAGCGCCTGAACCTGGTCCTGGATTGCCTTGAGCTCCGCGACGCCGAACGTCTCCTTGGCCAGAAGCTCCTTGGCGCTACGGTCAAGCAGCGGGAGGTTGCGCTCGAGAGTTTCCCGCGCACGGGCGAACGCCTCCGCAAGAAGCTTGCGCACGGCGGCGTCGATCCCGGAGGCGGTCTCCTCGCCGTAGCGGCGAGGACGGAAATCGGCGCCCGCCGCGCCGCCCAGGAACGGGGATGCCCCTTCCGCCTCATAGACCACCAGTCCGAGCTCCGTATCCATCCCGAAACGCAGCACCATGCCGCGGGCGATCTCGGTCGCCTTGGCGAGATCGTCGGCCGCGCCGGTGGACACCGCGGGAAACACCAGGCTCTCGGCTGCGCGCCCGCCGAGCAGCACGGCCATGCGATCGCGCAGCTCGTCGCGATCCATCAGGTAGCGGTCCTCCAGCGGGCGCTGCATCGTGTAGCCGAGTGCCGCGACCCCGCGCGGAATAATGGAGATTTTCTCCACCGGATCGGTGCCAGGCAAGGCCATCGCGACCAGGGCATGGCCCATCTCGTGATGGGCGACGATGTCGCGCTCGTGCGGGTTGAGCAGGCGGTTCCGCTTCTCCAGCCCGGCGACGACGCGCTCGAGCGCCTGCTTGAAATCCTCCAGCGTGACGGCGGCCGCCTTGCGCCGCGTTGCCAGCAATGCCGCCTCGTTGACCAGGTTGGCCAGATCGGCACCGGTGAAGCCCGGCGTCATTGCGGCGATCTGGTCGAGCGTGGCATCTGCCGCCAGGCGGACCTTGCGGGCGTGAATGCGCAGGATCTCGAGCCGGCCGGTCTTGTCGGGCCGGTCCACCAGCACCTGCCGATCAAACCGCCCCGCACGCAGTAGCGCTGGGTCGAGGACTTCCGGCCGGTTGGTGGCCGCCAGCAGGACCACGCCCACGCTGCTGTCGAATCCGTCGAGTTCCGTGAGCAACTGGTTCAGCGTCTGCTCCTTCTCGTCGTGGCCGCCGCCCGGGAAGACCCCGCCGCGGGCGCGGCCGAGCGCGTCGAGCTCGTCGATGAACACGATGGCCGGCGCCTGCTTGCGCGCCTGTTCGAACAGGTCGCGCACCCTTGCGGCGCCGACGCCCACGAACATCTCGACGAACTCGGAACCGGAGATCGAGAAGAAGGTCACGCCGGCCTCCCCGGCGACGGCGCGTGCGAGGAGGGTCTTACCGGTGCCGGGCGGTCCGACGAGCAGAATACCCTTCGGCACATGCGCGCCAAGCCGGCCGTACTCTTCAGGGTTGCGGAGGAACTCCACGACCTCCTGCAGTTCCTCCTTCGCCTCGTCTTCCCCGGCGACGTCGGCGAAGGTGACCCTGACGCCCTTTTCGACATAGACCTTGGCGCGGCTCTTGCCGACCGACATCATGCCGCCCATGCCCTGGCCGCCCGCCATCGGCCGGATCAGGAACATCCACAGCAGGACAAACCCGAGGCCGGGCACCAGCCAGCTCAGCAGCGTCTCGAGCGGGCCGGGACCGGGTGCGCCGGCGAAAGTCACCTTCGCGTTCGCCAGCTCCCGTGCCAGCGCGGGGTTGACCTGCACGGTGGCGAAATGGGGCACCTTCTTGTCGGCGGGGTTGATGAACGCGCCGGTGATCTCGTCCTTGCCGACCTGCAGCTTGGTGACCTGGCCCTTGTGCAGCAGGTCGAGGAACTCGCTGTAGGGGATCGTCTTGATGTGGGTGGGCTGGATAAGCAGGCCCTGGAGTAGCATCACGCCCAGCACGGCGGCGATGATGTACCAGAAGTTGATCTGATGCTCGCGCTTGATTTCCATTGTTTGTTTCCGGGTTCAGACCGGCCGCGACCGGGCGGCGCCGTTGGTCAGCAGCCAGGCGGCAATCGGAGGCCAGCTTTCGGTCAGGGTGCGGCTGCCCATGAACAGACCGATATGACCGCCCGGTGCCAGGGCCTGAGCGATCTGCGCGGGGGAAGTGCCGACCAGCTTCGCCGCGGCGAACACCTGTTCCTTGGTGGTGATGTCGTCGGCCGCCCCGGCCAGGAGATAGAGCGGGCAGGTGACGTCGCGCAGCGTGATCCGGCGCCCAAGTGCGATGAAGGTTCCGTGCGCCAACCGGTTTTCCCGGAACAGGAGGTTGATCGCCTGCAGGTAGTAGCGGCCAGGCAGGTCGATCGGGTTTTCGTACCATCGCTCGAACGTCCCGGTCCGCTTCAGGTATTTCGGGTCCTCGACATGTTCGTAGAGATCGATGAACTTGCCGAGGTACTGCTCGCCGGGATGCATGTTCTTCCAACCCGCGAGCATGGTCTGCCCGCGCATCAGGCCGCCGCCCGCCGCGACCATTTCATCGTAGAACGAGGGCGGCAGATCATGCACCATGCGCTTCAGCGGCCCGTTGCCGGCGTGGGTGTCGATCGGCGATCCGGCCAGCACCAGCGCCCGCACCTTGGCCGGAAAGCGCGCCGCGTACATGGCCGACATCCAGCCGCCCTGACACAGGCCGACGAGGATCACCGCGCCGCCGAGATCGTCAATCGCGACGTTGATCTCCGCCAGGTATTTGTCGATGTCGAACTCCTTCATCTGCTCGGTCGCCGGCTTCCAGTCCGTCACCAGGAGACGTCCGATCCCCGCGTTTGCTAAGGTCTCGACCAGGCTTTGCCCCTTGGCGTAATCGGCGATGGTGGCGCTGTGCCCGGCGTAGGGCGCATCGATGATGACGGGAATGCCGTCGGCCTGCCGGCCGGCATCGGAGGAAAATTCGCGTAGCTTCATGGTATCGAGGTCGAGCCGCACCCGGTTGGGGGTTGCCCAGGCCGGCGGTTCCGGCGCTTCATCGATCTTTGCTTCGTGCAGGAACTTCAGATTGTCACGAAAGAGTTGCAGCCCCTCCTGCTCCAGCTCAACGCCGGCAGCGAGCGGCCAGAAGAAGGGCGAGCTGTGCTCGTGACGCGGGCGGTGATCGAACGGCGGGCGGGCGGTCACGATTTATCTCCGCGGGGGATTGCGTTCCCCGCGGCGGGCGCGTCCGCTTTCGTCCGCTCGGCATAGCGAGCTGGATCGGAAAGAAAGGTCTGATGGCACTGGGCCGAGCAGAAGAAGAAGGTCTGCCCCTCCCAGGTCGCGGAAGCCGCGGCCTTGGGGCTGTAGATTGTCATGCCGCAAACCGGATCGGTGGCAATCATCGTCGTCTCCTTCGAGATCAGTGGAAGACCATGCCTTCGATGTGGAAGCCCGCATCGACGTACAGCACCCCGCCGGTCACGGCGGAGGTGTAGTCGCTCACCAGCACGAGCGCGGTGCGACCCACCTCGCAGGACTCCACCTGCCGGTGCAGCGGGGCGGCGCGCGTGCTTTCATTGATGAGTTCGTCGAAATGATCGATCCCCGAGGCGGCGCGGGTCTGCACCGCCCCGGCGGAGATGGCGTTCACCCGGATGTTCTTGCGCCCCAGCTCGTGCGCCAGGTAGCGGACCGAGGCTTCCAGTGCCGCCTTCACCGGTCCCATGACGTTGTAGTGATCGACGACCTTGTCGGCACCGTAATAGGTCAGGGTGATCAGGCTGCCGCCCTTGTCCATCAGTGGCTCGGCGAGATGGGCCATGCGGATGAAGGAATGACAGGAGACCAGCATCGATTCCGCAAATCCTTCGGCCGAGCAGTCGGCAAGCCGGCCGTGCAGGTCTTCCTTGCGGGCCCAGGCGATCGCATGGAACAGGAAATCGAGCCGCCCCCAGGAACTGCGGATGGCGTCGAATACCGCGTCGAGCTCGCCGGCGTTGGCGACGTTGCAGGGCAGGAAGATCGGCGCCTCCACCGCGCGTGCCAGGGGCTCGACAAAGGGCCTTGCCTTGTCGTTCAGATAGGTGACGGCAAGCTCGGCGCCGGCGTTGCGGAAATGCTGCGCGGCCGCCCAGGCCAGGCTGTGTTCGTTGGCGATGCCGACGACCAGTCCCTTGCGGCCGGTCAGATCGAGGACTTCCATTCGTTCTCTCCTATGCGTGCTGCTTATTTTCTGCGCGACAGGCGCACCAGACGCAGTCACAGTCGTGATGATCGCAGCTAGGGTCTGCGAGCGGACGGCGATAGAGCCGGGATGCCAGCGGAAACAGGATGCGGGTCAAGAGCGAGGGTCGGTAAAACCTTCGCAGGACGGCGCCGGTATCGGCGCCAGCCAGCCGCTTTGCCGCCATGCGTTCCCCGCGCTCGCCGAGCGCGTTCAGGATCAGCCGGTTCACCACACCCGTGGTCAGCGCCGGGCGCAGCTCTCGTCGCCACAGCGTCTCGTAATCACCGCCTTCCAGCAGGCTGCGCGCGGCCAGGATGCCGGATCGCAGTGCGTAGCGCAGACCGAAGCCGGCCAGCGCGTCCTGAAACCCTGCCTGCTCGCCGACCACCGGATGACCGCCCTGAACGGCGTGGCGCGGCAGGCGCACGTTCATGAAGCCGCCGAACGGCCGCGGCGCCTGCATCGCCAGCCCGGTCCGCTCGCGGAAAAAATCGACCGTGCGGTGGAGGTAGTCCGATTGCCGCTTGAAGCCGGTGAACAGACAGGTCGCAAGGGTGCCGCGTCCGCGATCCACGAGAAGATAGGCGTAGCCGAGCGGGGCCAGCCGGTTGCCGAGAGCGAGCCAGGCGCCGTCCTCCATATCCGTCTCGAACAGGTAGCCGACGGCGATCCCGTCGGCGGTGCGCGGTCCGCCGGCCAGGATGCCTGGCCCCTCCAGTTCGCCCACGTGGTCAGCGAAACGTATTTCGGCGCCCGCGCGGCGGGCCACGCGCAGCAGGGCGGTGTCGAGCGTGCCGTCGGCGGAGCCGCGCCGGATCACGTAGCAAAGCGGACGCGCCCCACGCACGCGATGGGCCGCCCCGGCGGGATCGAACACCGTGCCTTCCTGTAGCGGATAGGCATCGAATTCGGTTCCGAGGCCGGTCTCGCGCAGCTCGTCGAGAACGTCCCGCGGGTCGCTCCAGTTCTCGAGGCCCTGGAAATCGTCGTGAAAGCGGTGACCGACGGTGTCGTGCCACTCGCGCACGACAACCGCGCGGCCGGCGCGCGCAAGGGTGATGGCGGCGGCAAGGCCCGACGGGCCGGCGCCCACGACGGTGATCGGTTCGGCGGGCCGGGCCGGGATCATCGCTCGAACACGTAGGTGCCGGGCGCGTCCGCAACCGGGGCAAAGCCGTGTTCCGGGGCACCCATGGACGGCGGCACAGCGGCTGCGGCACCGGAGTACCGTGCCAGCCAGTCGCCCCAGCAGGGCCACCAGGATCCGGCCATCTCGACCGCGCTCCGCTGCCAGGCGTCGGGGTCGATATACGGCTCGCTCTCGCGATGGGTGGCGATCTGATGATGCCGGTGCGGGTTGCCGGGCGGGTTGACGATGCCGGCATTGTGGCCGCCGTTCGACAGCACGAAGGTCACGTCGGCGTCGGTCAGCATCTGGATCTTGTACACTGAACGCCAGGGCGCGACGTGGTCGGTGGTCGTGCTCACCGCAAACACCGGCACGCGGATATCGCGCAGCGACACCGGATGGCCGTCCACCGCGAACCGTCCCTCCGTGAGGTCGTTCCGTAGAAACAACCGGCGCAGGTATTCCGAGTGCATCCGCTCGGGCATCCGCGTGGTATCCGCGTTCCAGGCCATCAGGTCGATCAGTGGCTCCTGCTCGCCGAGCAGGTAGCCACGCACCATGGCCGACCAGATGAGATCGTTCGACCGCAGCAGCTGGAACGCGCCGGCCATCTGCCGCGCGTCGAGATAGCCGTGCTCCTCCATCATCGATTCCAGGAAGCGGACCTGATCCTCGTCGATGAACAAGGTGAGTTCGCCCGCCTCGGTGAAATCGGTCTGCGCGGCGAACAGGGTCAGGCTGGCGAGCCGGCGGTCATCGGTGCGGCCCATCGCCGCCGCCGCGATCGCGAGCAGGGTGCCGCCGAGGCAATAACCCACGGCATGCACCGGTGCCTCCGGCACGATGGCGCGTACGGCGTCGAGCGCTTCCATGACGCCGAGTCGGCGGTAGTCGTCCATCCCGAGATCCCGCTCGGCCTCACCGGGGTTCTTCCAGGAGATGACGAACACGGTATGACCGCGCGCGACCAGCCAGCGCACCAGCGAATTCTCCGCCGACAGATCGAGGATGTAGTATTTCATGATCCAGGCCGGCACGATCAGGATCGGCTCCGGCCGCACCCGGTCGGTGGTCGGCGCATACTGGATCAGCTCGATCAGCCGGTTGCGCAGCACCACCTTGCCCGGTGTCATCGCGAGGTTGCGTCCGACGGCAAATGCCTCGGCCCCGGCGGGCGGCCGGCCGGCCAACTGGCGCTGCGCGTCCTCCAGCGCGTGCAGCGCGCCGCGCGCGAAATTCATCCCGCCCTCCCGCGCGGTCGCGGCGATCACCTCGGGGTTGGTCCAGGGGAGGTTGGTGGGCGCCAGCATGTCCAGCGCCTGACGCACGGCGAAGCTCACGATGTCGGTGTGGTGCCGGCCGACGCCGGGCACGCCCGCCGTCGCGCTGCGCCACCACGCCTCGGTGGCCAAAAAGCTCTGTGCCATCAGGTCGAAAGGCCAAGCCTGCCACGCCGGGCCGGCGAAGCGCCGATCTGCCGCGGCCGCCGGCGCGGGCGCTCCGGCAAGGCGCCGCAGCGACTCCCAGCCGGCCGTCGCCAGCTCCTGGCCGAGACGTCCTGCCGCCAGGGCCAGCGCCACCTGCTTGTCCGGCGAAAGCGCGAGGTGCTCCGCCCAGTCGGCGAACGCCAACCGCAGGGCAAGCGGCGACAAGCCGCCGGTCAGCCGCGCGAGCCCCGCGTGGAAGGGTTGATCGAGGCTCCAGGGCGGCGCCCCGGTACCAGCTTCGCGCGCCTCGGTCATCGCTCGAACTTCACGGCGAAATAGTTGAAGAGCGGCACGAAGATCAGGGCTACGTACCAGCCGTACGCGAGGCTGTCGATCAGGCCGATGAAGAACCCGCCCCAACTCAGCCAGGTGAAGCCGGGCAGAAACAGCGGCAGCAACACCTGGTAGCCGAGCTTCTGCCCCAGGAAGACCAGATAGTGGCCGATGCACAGGACATAGGTGATGGCGAGAAACAGGCTGAGTGCCAGTCCGAAAGCAACCAACGGGATCCGCGGGGCCCGTCGGACCCGCGTGATCAGTTCGGCCGTCATGACGGCGCCGCGAAGACCGTTAGCCATGGGTTTGGGTCTCCTGCTGCCCCGCCACGGGGACGGAGCGGTTCAGATAGGAATCGGGATTGTTCTCGAACGCATCGCGATGCTGCGCGGAACAGAAGTAGTAGGCCGTGCCGCGATAGACCGACGTCTTCGCGGTTGCGGTCTCGACCTGCATGCCGCAGACCGGGTCGATCGCAGTCGCGGCGGCGGCCCCGCCGCTGGGTCCCGACCCGCCGGTACCGCCGGCATGGTCGTGATGTCCGTGACCCATGACATGGGACCCGCAGCCGCCGCGCATCATCAGGAAGAAGAAGGCGGCGATCAGGCCGAACCAGAGAAGGGAGGAGAGCATGGGGAGATCCTCGCGCCGGTGCGATCAACAACCGTGATGGCGACGCGGCCGATCGCCGGCGGTCGCGAGCGTCCGTCCGGCCTGCGGCGTCGCCGTGAGATATTTGTCGGGGTCGCTCTCGAACGCATCACGGTTCTCGCGGCTTTCGAAATAATAGGCCTGGCCGTGGAATACGGTCGAAGCCGCTGTGCCGCCCGGTGCCAGTGCATGTCCGCTGACCGCGTCGATCGTGGCGCCCGGGTCGGGGCCGCTTGCGTCCGGGGGCATCGTGGTGCTGTTCCCGTGACCGCCTGCCCCATGACCGCCGCCGCACCCGCCCATGCCACCCATGCCGCGCATGCGGGTCAGCAGGAAGAACCCTCCGACTGCGACTGCGATCCAGATCCAGTTCTGCGTGAGCCAGTTCATCTCGACCTCCTGTTACCCACCCGGGGTATATAGGGACGACGGGCGCATCCTGCGTTGATCCAGATCAAGGGTGATGCCGATCGACGCCGATGCTCTCCCGCGCGGCGACGTAGGTGCGGGTGAGCGGCACCGCGTCGATCCGCCTGCTCAGCTGAATCTGGAACACCACCAGGCCGTTGTGGCGGAACGCCGCCTCGCAGGTGGCCAGGTAGAACTCCCACATGCGGCAGAAGCGTTCGTCATAGAGCATGGCTGCCGGCGCGCGGTTCGCCATGAAGCGATGCCGCCACTCCTTCAGCGTCTCCGCGTAGTGCAGGCGCAACACTTCGATGTCGGTGATGCAGAGGCCGGACTGCTCGATCGCCGGGGCGATTTCCGACAGCGCCGGGATGTAGCCACCGGGGAAGATGTATTTGTCGATCCAGGGGCTGAAGGCACCGGGCCCGTCCACGCTGCCGATGGTGTGCACCAGGGCAACACCGTCCTCGGCGAGCAGATCGCGGATGCGGGTGAAGTATTCGTGATAATGCCGGACCCCGACATGCTCGAACATGCCGACCGACACGATCCGGTCGTACCGCCCGGTTTCATCCCGGTAGTCCTGGAGGGCGAATCGTACGCGATCGGCGAGACCGGCGGCCTCGGCCTGCCGGCGCGCATATGCGGCCTGTTCGACCGACAGGGTGATCCCCGTCACATCGACATCGTCCGTCCTCGCCAGATGCAGTGCCAGGCCGCCCCAGCCAGATCCGATATCCAGCACACGCTGGCCGGGCGACAGCAGCAATTTGGCCGCGATGTGGCGCAGCTTCCGGTCCTGCGCCTGCTCGAGCGAGTCCTCGGGCGATGAAAAATAGGCGCAGGAGTACTGGCGGTCGGCATCGAGAAACAACTGATAGAGTTGGTCCGACAGATCGTAATGATACGCGACATTCGCCCGCGCCCGCCGCAGCGTGTTGCCGCGCCCGAAGCGATGCCGCAGGCGCTGCGCCGCGGCGCGCAGGCGCGGCAGCCAGTGCAGGCGCCCCGGGCCGATATTGCGGAGCAGGAGGTCGAGCAGTCCGTGGATGCCGCCCGCTTCGACGGTCAGGCTGCCATCCATATACGCCTCGCCGAGGGCAAGATCGGGGTTCAGGCAGAGCCACCACGCCGCAGCGCCGGTTGCGATGCGGATCGTGACCGACGGCGGGCCGACGCCGAACTCATGCCGGTTGCCGTGCGGATCGAGGACGCGAAGCTGGCCCTTGTGAATGCCCCGGCGGAGCAGCGCGCAGAGCATGCGCATGCCCGGGTCACGACGCCGGCGCAGCATTTCGGGATGCGGCGGCACCTCCGGTTTCCTGCCTGACTGGTCCGGGCCGGGTTCCGGCGCGCCGGGGGTCTCTCTTCGGAAGATCCAAGGCCTGGTCCATCGCGTCCTCCAGATGGAACGGAAGGCGCCCACGGGCCGACGGAGCCAGCGGGCCGTTTTCATGCTGCGGGCGCTGCCGCGGCGGGTTTGCGCGGCGGCAGCGGCGCAGCGTCCGTCTGGTTGGACGGGTCATCCGCCGCCGGGGCGCCCATGGCGGGGGCGAAGGCTGTGAGCAGCTCCTGCCGGAAGCGGCAGCAGGCGTCGGCCTGCTCGCTCGCCGTGCGCAGGACGAGATCGGTCATCTCCGCCTGTAGGGCGGCGAGGTCGGGT
>DATKQI010000101.1:0-22072 GCA_035532755.1 Acetobacteraceae bacterium | reverse complement strand
CGCCCCGCCGGGGCGGCGGATGGGCCACGCCGGGGCGGTGATCAGCGGCGGCCGCGACACCGCCTCCGCCAAGATGGACGCCCTCAGAACCGCAGGCATCCACGTCGCCCAAAGCCCCGCCGCTCTCGGAAGCACCATGCTCAAGGTGCTGCAATCATGAACGAGAAA
The DNA here is from genome assembly GCA_035532755.1 of Acetobacteraceae bacterium. Lineage (GTDB taxonomy): Bacteria > Pseudomonadota > Alphaproteobacteria > Acetobacterales > Acetobacteraceae > DATKQI01. Next base: position 21,904 of record DATKQI010000101.1, on the reverse strand, counting down.
TCTACTCTCTTACTGCGCAACAGAAGCGAGGGTTGCGCACGATCTTTCCCATCGGAATCGATTAAGAAACGACTTGTCGATCGGTTGCCCGTCTGCACCTATCGGTGAAGATGACGGGGAAAATTCATCAGGCAACCAAAGGAGAGCACAAATACGAGCGTAACCGTAAGATTGTTAATCTATCAGAGAACATGCCCTGCCAAGAGGGCAAGTCAGCAAACCAAAAATATTCCACGTAATCGGAAGTGAGGAAACGTGAAATGTCTGACACAGGGTACGGGATAGCTCCGCAAAGCTCGGGCTATCGGGAAATCGTCAATACGACCGGTCGAGTGTTTCGGGTAGGGGAGACGCCTGATGCTATTCTTGGCTATCCCCGCTGGGTCGTTATCGTTGCGGCCTGGTTTGTGATGTGCCTGGCCGGTCTGCTCGAATATACGTGGGGGGCACTCTCCGGTTCTCTGCAGGCCGCCCATCATTGGGGAGATGCGCCGGTCTTCTGGCTTTTCTCCATCTATGTCCTGTTCGAATCCTTCGTCCAGATCGGTACTGGCATTCTGCGGAACAAGGGCGTGTTGTCAGTACGTTGGGCAGTAATCAGTGGCGGTGTCATCTGCGGCGTGGCTGCTTATGGCTGGCTCGCGGAAACTTCGTCGATCTGGGGTGCTTATCTTTCCTACGCGATGCTAGGCGGCATCGGCTCGGGAATGATCTATTCGAGTGCGATCAACATCGTCGCCAAATGGTATCCGGATCGGAAGGGGTGGCGAACGGGCTTCGTCAATGGCGGTTGGGCCTATGGCGCGGTGCCTTTCATCATCGGCATCGGCGCGACCGCGACGGGCTCAGGTGCTACCAACATGACAGCCGCGCAGACGGTCAGCTATATCTGGATGCAGGGCATCATCATGACGGTCGGAATCGCAATCGGTGGTTGGTTCATGAAGGATCCACCAAAGAATTGGTGGCCGGCCGAGGTCGACCCGCTCAATTGGGCAAAGAACAAGCGCACCGCACGTGACCTTCTCAGTAATCCACCGGCGCTCAAGCACTACACACTGCGTGAGATGTGGGCGACACCCCAGGCTATGTGGATCGGCATCCAGTATGCGCTCTTCATAGGCTCCTCACTCTTTGGCGTCGCCTTCTATTATCCGTTTGCGCAAGCAATGAAGCTCGGCAGCGTCGCGATCGTCGCGGGCGCAGCAGGATTCGCCCTCTGCGACGGATTGTTCCGTCCCATCTATGGCCTCATCTCCGAATATATCGGCCGACGGCGGACAATGGCCTATGCCTATGCCCTCAATACGATTTTCCAACTTCTTACGCTATATGCAGGGCTCACCCACAACGCACCGCTATTTGTCATCGCCGCGATCACATCGGGTGGCCTCTCGGGCGCCAATTTCCCGATGACCGCGGCACTCGTGGCAGATTATTATGGAGAAACCAACAACGCGGTGAACTATGGCTCGATCTATGCCTGGAAGGCTCTCGGCGGAAGCTTTGCAGGCGGCGTTGCGACTTGGATCATGACGGGCGCACTTTGGGGCCAGAGTCATCCAGACTGGGTGCGTGGCTTCTTCTTCGGCGCCATCATCGCGGCGCTCGCCTCTCTCATCATCGCAACGAAGTGCAAGGCCCCGACGCTTGAGGAGATGCGCGAGGCCGAAGTGCGAGCCGGCACCGACAGGGCGCTTGGAGGCGCCCATGCGGACTGAGTGCCAGGGGCCAGGGAGAGAACAGTGAAGCAAGGTCCATTGTTTTCGAAATGACCAGGAAGCTCATAACGAGCTTCATCACAGGCATCACCGCGCTGGCAACCTGCAAATAGATTATGCTGGCGCGGTGATCGGCCTGATGCGATACGTCCGGCTGACACCATCGAGGTTGGCGCCTCAACTTGTGCCTGCGCACCCTCGCATCACGAGAGCCGTATGCAATTCCACCACCTTGGTTTTTGATAGCCGTCCATCCGGCTTGTACCAGGTGCAGGCGCCCGTCAGCATGGCGAGAATGGCATAGGCTGCTACTCTTGTGTCCGGAATGATAAACGCACCAGCTGCAACGCCGCTGTCGAGCAAGTAGATCAACCGTTCTTCGTAGATGCGCCGCAGGGAAACAATTGTTCGATAGTTCTCTAAGTCAAGTGACCGGAGTTCGAAATTCGCGATAAATACCAGTTGCTTCTTTTCCATATGGTACAGAAGATGGTGAGCAACGAAAGCGCGTAGCTTTGCGATTGCGTCGCTGCCGACAGCGGCAAGTGCTGCGTCAGTCTGGGCAAGCAGCGTCCTCATATGATCATGGATCAAGCCGAACAGCAGATCCTGCTTTGTCTTGATGTGGTTGTATAGCGAAGCCTGCCGAAGCCCGACAGCGGCCGCAAGCGCACGCAAGCTCATGGCTTCGAATCCGTGCGCATAGATCAGCTGTAACCCTGCGCGGCGGATCGCGGCAGCTGTCGTCGGGCCATGTGAACCGGCAACGCGCGTCATGCTGTCTCTCTTGGATTGCCCGTCAAGAATTTTCGACGAAAAGGAAGCTTGCCGTCAATGGGAAACGAACGTATGACCGTATACGGGGATGAACATACGAGCACCATCTACCTTATGATGGTGGCTGCCGGGCAAAAGAGAGGAATTCCGTTGTGAGCAACATCGCGCGCACGCTGGATTTCGACTTGGGAGAGGCGGCGGACATGCTGCGTGCCCAAGTCCAGAAATTTGCCGCTGATGAAATCGCCCCACGCGCGGCAGATATCGACCGGACGAATGATTTCCCCGCCGACCTCTGGTCGAAGATGGGCGTGCTCGGCCTCCTCGGCATCACGGTGGATGAGGGCTATGGCGGATCCGCCATGGGATACCTTGAACACGTCGTGGCGATGGAGGAAATCAGCCGCGCCTCGGCCTCTGTTGGCTTGTCCTATGGCGCACACTCCAATCTCTGCGTCAACCAGATCCATCGCAACGGCACTCACGGCCAGAAGGCACGCTACCTGCCGGCTCTGGTGTCGGGCGCGCACGTCGGCGCACTGGCGATGTCGGAACCAGGCGCCGGGTCCGATGTCGTCGGCATGCGCACGCGGGCGGACAAGCGGGGCGATCGCTACGTGCTGAACGGCACGAAAATGTGGGTCACCAACGGGCCGGATGCTGATATCCTGGTGGTCTATGCCAAGACGGACCCGAATGCGGGCCCTCGGGGCATCACTGCATTCGTGATTGAAAAAGCCTTCCGGGGCTTCTCCACCGCACAGAAGCTGGATAAGCTCGGCATGCGCGGCTCGAACACCTGTGAACTGGTGTTCCAGGATTGCGAGGTGCCCGAGGAGAACGTGCTCGGCACCGTAGGCCAAGGCGTGAAAGTCCTGATGAGCGGCCTGGACTATGAGCGTGCGGTGCTGGCGGCGGGGCCGCTAGGGATCATGCAGGCCTGCATGGATGTGGTGATGCCTTATATGCACCAGCGTCATCAGTTCGGCCAGCCGATTGGCACCTTTCAGATCATGCAGGCGAAGATCGCCGATATGCACACGACCATGAACGCGGCAAAAGCCTATGTCTATGCCGTGGCGAAAGCCTGCGATCGTGGCCAGACAACACGCAAGGATGCTGCCGGTGCGATTCTTTTCGCCGCTGAGAAGGCAACGTGGATGGCGCTGGAAGCCATCCAGGCACTCGGAGGCAACGGCTATATCAATGACTATCCCACCGGCCGGCTGCTTCGGGATGCGAAGCTGTACGAAATCGGTGCCGGCACCAGCGAGATCCGACGCATGTTGATCGGCCGTGAATTGTTTGACGAAACAGGCTGAAAACAAACAGGGGGCGAAGACAGGGTATGGTGTGACAATGCCGCACCCCGCCTCATCGGCTGGAAACTGACGGAACAATCGCGATGCCGGTTCTGGATACAATCATCGATACGCGATCCCATGACTATCGCATCAACGCTGAAGCGATGCAGCGCCTGGTCGTCGATCTGCGGCAAACGGCGGATCGTATCCGGCAGGGTGGCGGGGAGGCGGCCTGCCGGCGGCATCTCGCGCGCGGCAAACTGCTGCCGCGCGATCGGATCCGCGCGCTCATCGACCCTGTTTCTCCTTTTCTTGAGATCGGGCAGCTTGCGGCCTACGGAATGTACGGTGGAGAGGTCCCTTCTGCCGGCATCATTGCCGGGATAGGCCGGGTCGCGGGCCGCGAGTGCATGATCGTTGCCAATGATGCAACGGTCAAAGGTGGCACCTACTACCCGATGACGGTGAAGAAGCATCTGCGCGCGCAGGAAATCGCGGCACAAAATCGCCTGCCATGCCTCTATCTTGTCGATTCCGGCGGTGCAAATCTTCCGAACCAGGACGAAGTGTTCCCCGATCGCGAGCATTTCGGCCGTATCTTCTATAACCAGGCCAACATGTCGGCAGACGGCATTGCCCAGATCGCCGTCGTGATGGGATCATGCACCGCAGGAGGTGCTTACGTGCCGGCGATGTCGGACGAGGCGATCATCGTCCGCAATCAGGGCACCATCTTCCTGGCCGGCCCGCCCCTGGTGAAGGCTGCGACAGGCGAGGTGGTCACGGCGGAGGAACTCGGCGGAGCAGACATGCACAGCCGTATCTCGGGCGTAACGGATCATTGCGCGGAAAACGATTCCCACGCGCTCGGCATCGCCCGCAACATCGTGGCAAGCTTGAATACCCGCAAGCAGCCAACGCCGGTGCTGCGTGCGCCGGTACCGCCGCGCCATGACCCGCAGGACCTTCATGGCGTGGTACCGGTGGATCGCCGCAAACCGTTCGATGTTCGGGAGGTGATCGCCCGCATCGTCGATGGCAGCGATATGAATGAGTTCAAGCGCCTCTATGGCCCCACCTTGGTCACCGGATTCGCCCATATCTGGGGGTATCCGGTCGGCCTCGTTGCCAATAACGGCATATTGTTTTCGGAAAGTGCCCGGAAGGGCGCCCATTTCGTCGAGTTATGCGCTCAGCGCGGCATTCCACTCGTATTCCTGCAAAATATCACCGGATTCATGGTCGGTCGAAAATACGAAGCGGGCGGAATCGCCAAAGACGGCGCGAAGATGGTCACCGCCGTTGCCACCGCAGCAGTGCCGAAGTTCACGGTGATCATCGGCGGCAGCTTCGGTGCGGGAAATTACGGCATGTGCGGCCGGGCCTACTCGCCGCGGTTCCTCTGGATGTGGCCGAACAGCCGCATTGGCGTGATGGGCGGCGAGCAAGCAGCCTCGGTGCTCGCCCAGGTGCGCCGTGACAATCTGGAGAAAACCGGAGAAACCTGGACCCGCGAGGATGAGGAGGCGTTCAAGGCCCCGATCCGGGAACAGTATGAGACGCAGGGCCATCCCTATTACGCCAGCGCCCGCCTGTGGGATGACGGCGTGATCGATCCGGCAGACACGCGGCGCGTTCTCGGCCTCGCCCTGTCTGCAAGCTTCAATGCGCCCATTCCCGCCACACGCTTCGGCTTGTTCCGGATGTGATGCGGCTCCGGGCGCATCCGGCGTGACAGGCGCGTCTCAGGCGGGGGGAGAGAAGATTGCATGTTCCGCAAGATCCTGATTGCCAACCGCGGCGAAATCGCCTGCCGCGTCATGGCCACCGCGCAGCGTCTCGGCATCGCCACCGTCGCGGTCTTTTCGGATGTGGATGCACAGGCACGCCATGTGGAACTGGCCGATGAGGCATGGCCGATCGGCCCTGCGCCGGCGCGCGAAAGCTATCTCGTCATTGACAGGATTCTGGATGCCGCCCGGTGCTCCGGGGCGGACGCAATTCATCCCGGATACGGCTTTCTGTCGGAAAATGCGAATTTCGCCGAGGCCTGCGCAGAAGCAGGGATCGTGTTCATCGGCCCACCTCCGGCGGCCATCCGGTCCATGGGGTCGAAGGCGGCGGCCAAGGCGATCATGGAGCGTGCCGGTGTCCCGGTCGTCCCGGGATATCATGCTGCGGCACAGGATTTCGCCACTTTGGCGGCAGCGGCCAGGCGCATCGGCTATCCGGTCCTGATCAAGGCGTCCGCTGGCGGGGGCGGGAAGGGCATGCGGATTGTCCAGGGAGAGGACGATCTGGAAGCCGCGGTCGATGGCGCGAAACGCGAAGCTCTGGCTTCATTCGGTGATGAAAATATCCTGATCGAAAAATATCTCACGCGTCCCAGGCACATCGAAATCCAGGTGTTCGCCGACTCGCTTGGCAACGTTGTCTCCCTGTTCGAACGCGATTGCTCCATCCAGCGCCGGCACCAGAAGGTGGTGGAGGAAGCGCCGGCGCCCGGCATGGGTGCCGCGCGGCGCCAGGCCATGGGCGAGACGGCCATCGCCGCAGCCCGAGCAGTTGGCTACGTCGGGGCCGGTACTGTGGAATTCATCGCGGAGGACGATGCATTCTACTTCATGGAGATGAACACCCGCCTGCAAGTGGAACATCCCGTAACCGAGATGATCACCGGACAGGAACTCGTTGAATGGCAATTGCGCGTTGCCGCGGGCGAAAGGCTCCCGCTCACCCAGGATCAGCTCACGATCCAAGGCCACGCGATCGAGGTCCGCGTCTATGCGGAGGATCCGTCGCGCGATTTTCTCCCCTCCATCGGCACCCTGTCCCATCTGCGGCAGCCGCGGGAAAATGCGCACGTGCGCGTGGATACCGGCGTGCGGCAAGGTGGACAGATCACACCCTATTACGATCCGATGATTGCGAAGCTGATCGCCTGGGGGCCGGATCGTCCCGCAGCGATAAGTCGGCTTGTCGCCGCACTCGGCGAGTATGAAGTCGTCGGCGTCCAGACGAACCTTGCGCTGCTCCGGGCCATCGCGACGCATCCCGCCTTTGCAGATGCGGAACTCGATACGGGCTTCATCGCCCGGCACACGGCAGATTTGCTGCCCGCGGTCGTGGCCACCCTGCCGGAAGCCGCCGAATCGTTGATCTGGGCCGCCGCCAGCCTGGCCGTGCTGCTGGATTGGCGCACCCGGAATAGCGGGCAGGATGCGCATGCGGCAGATCCCTGGTCCCCCTGGAATCTCGCGGATGCCTGGCGCCTGAATGGCGATGGCTATCAGGATCTGGTGCTGCGAAGAGGAGAGAGCACGATCACGCTCCGCGCCCATCCGCAGGCCGGCGGCGGTTTCCGGCTGGATCTGCCGTCAGGTCCAGTGCAGGCGAGCGCGGTTGAAGACGACACGGGCATGGCTGTGCGCTTGAACGGCGTGCGGCACCGCTTGCGGGTGGTCAGGCACGACGGAAACGTGGTCGTCATCCTCAACGGGCAGAATCATGTGGTGCAGGCGATCAACCCGCTCGCCCCACCGCGCCGCGATGTCGTCGGCGATGGCCGGCTGTCCGCCCCGATTCCGGCCCGGGTGTCCCGCGTGCTGGTCAAGCCGGGGGACATGGTGAGGAAAGGGGCACCCCTTGTGGTGCTCGAAGCGATGAAGATGGAGCTGACACTTTCGGCGCCGATGGATGGAACCGTCGAGACACTTCGCTACGGCGTCGACGATATGGTCGAGGAGGGCACGGAATTGGTCACCTTCCTGGCAACCGAGGCCACCGCAACGAAATAGACCGGCCCCGTTAATCCCGCAGGCTGCTCTCCTCCGTCTTCCGGAATGGCGAAAGCCCGGCCAGGTCCCGCATCTCCTCCATCACTGCAGGCCGTTCCTCCGCGAGAAACCGGGCAACCGCATCGCGCAGCCCGCCATGGGCGATCCAGTGCGCCGAATAGGTCGGCTGCGGCAGGTATCCGCGCTGGATCTTGTGCTGCCCTTGCGCCCCCGCTTCCACCCGCTGCACCCCATGCGCGATCGCGAAATCGATCGCGCGGTAATAGCACAACTCGAAATGCAGAAAGGGCCAATCGCCCCGGCAGCCCCAGTTGCGGCCGTACAGCGCATCCGCACCCAGCAGGTTCAGCGCACCGGCCACAGGCTCTCCGTCCTTCTCGGCCAGCATCAGCACCACCGCGTCTCCCAGCCGTTCAGACAGCAGCGGGAAGAACCGTCGCGTCAGATACGCGCTGCCCCATTTGCGATCCACCGTGGAGAGATAGAACCGATGGAACGCCTCCCAGTGGCGTGGGGTGATCTCATGGCCGCGCAGCGTGCGGAAGCTCAGCGCGGCCGTCGCATCCCGCCGTTCGCGATGGATCGTCTTGCGCTTGCGGGCGTTCAGCCCACCCAGGAAATCCTCGAAGCTGCCGTAGCCTGCGTTGTGCCAGTGGTACTGCATGCCCAGCCGCTGCAACCAGCCGGCATTCCCCAGCGCGGCCCATTCGGCCTCGGTGCAGAACGTCACATGCACCGATGACAGATCAAGCCCGCGGCCCGCCGCCTCCAGCGCCTGTGCCAGCGCGGCGTACGGAACCGCCATATCCGGCCGGCACAGCAGCCGCGGGCCCGGCACCGGGCTGAACGGCACGCCCACCTGCAGCTTCGGGTAGTATGCACCCCCGGCCCGTTCGAACGCGTGCGCCCAGCCATGGTCGAACACGTATTCGCCATAACTGTGGGATTTCGCGTACATCGGTGCCACGGCGACGATATTCTCGCCCTCATCGCGCAGCACCGCATGCTGCGGCAGCCAGCCGGTCTTCGCCCCGGCCGATCCGCTGTCCTCCAGCGCACCGAGGAAGGCGTGGCTGACGAACGGATTGCCCTGGCCCGCGCAGGCATCCCACGCGGCCACCGGAATCTCGGCAATGCGCGGGTGCAGGCTCAGCGTCAGGCCGGCGATTCCGTCAGGCATGGGCTGAATATGGCGGGCGGCGGCGCGCAGGAAAGGGGGTCAGCCGATGGCGAACATCCCCTCCACCTCCACTGCCGCGTCACCGGGAAGAGAAGGCACGCCGATCGTGCTGCGCGCGTGCCGACCGGCCTCCCCGAACACCGCCACGGCAAGGTCGGAAGCGCCGTTCATCACCACTGCGTGCTGGGTGAAGCTCGGCACCGCGGCGATGAATCCCCCCAGGCGCAGAACGCGGCTCACCCGGTCCAGATCACCGCCGCAGGCAATTTTCAACTGGGCCAGCACGTTCACAAAGCACAGTTGCGCCGCGGTCTGCCCGGTCTCGATGCTCACCGGATCGCCGAGCTTGCCGGTATAGGCAATCTTGCCGTCCCGCGCCGGCACCTGGCCGCTGACGATCACGAGCCCCGCCATGGCGGTGAACGGCACGTAGTTCGCCATCGGTGCCATCGGGGTGGGCAGCACGATGCCGAGTTCCTTCAGTTTCGCCTCGATCCGTCCGGTCATGGTCGCTCTCCAGTTGCCAATGATGGAAGGCAGGATCGCCCATCCGGTTCAATCGGGGAAGCCGGCAAGCGCCCGCACCTCTGCCGGGCTCATCCCGCGGGCGCGCATCTGGCGCAGGCTCGCCGCCCCGTCGCGCTTCGCCAGCCGCCGCCCGTCCGGCGCCGTCAGCAGCCCATGATGCGCGTAGGTCGGCACCGGCCAATCCAGCAGCGCCTGCAACAGCCGGTGCAGATGCATCGCCGGGCGCAAATCCACCCCGCGCGTCACCAGGGTCACGCCCTGGATCGCATCATCATGGGTGGCGCAGAGATGATAGCTCGCCGGCGCATCCTTGCGCGCCAGGACCACGTCGCCGAACGGGGCCGGATCGCACGGGATCATGCCTTTGCCCTCCTCGCACACCAACAGCGCGGGAGCGGCGGCCAGCGCGCGGGCCATATGCAGCCGCAACGCATGCGGCTCCCCTGCCAGCACCCGCGCAGCGGCCGCCGAAGTGGGCAGGGCGCGGCAGGTGCCAGGATACGCCGGCCCCTCCGCGCCGTGCGGAGCTGCGACCGAACATGCCAATTCACGGGCGATGTCCGCGCGCGTGCAGAAGCACGGATAGAGTAGTCCGTGCTCCGCCAGCACATCCAGCACGCCCCTGTATTCAGCCAGATGCGCGGACTGCACCCGTACCGGCCCGTCCCAATTCAGGCCCAGCCAGCGCAGATCCTCGATGATGGCATCGGCGAAGGCCGGCCGGCAGCGGGCCGGGTCGATATCCTCGATGCGCAGCAGGAACCGCCCACCCGCCGCCCGCGCCCGCCGCCAGGCGAACAGCGCGGAATGCACATGGCCCAGATGCAGCCATCCGGTCGGGCTGGGCGCGAAGCGGGTGGTGATGGACAGGGCAGCCCTCCAAGGCTACTGCCGGGCCCATATCAAGCGGGAGAACACCATGGCGGCGCTGAATGGACCGGGATGGGGCCCGAAATCGGGCGGGGCGGCGAAGCAGTTCGTCGTTCTGTGCCACGGCGTGGGCGCCGACGGCAATGACCTGATCGACCTCGCTCCCACCTGGGGCATCGCCCTGCCGAATGCCCGCTTCGTCTCGCCCCACGCACCCTTTCCGTACGACATGGCGCCGATGGGCAGGCAATGGTTCAGCCTGTCCGATCGCACGCCCGCGGTGATGGAGGCCGGCATCCGCGCCGCCGCCGCGGCGCTGGACCGTTTCATAGATGCCGAGCTGGCGCGGCTCGCCCTGCCGGCGTACGCGCTCATGGGCTTCAGCCAGGGCGCGATGACCGCATTGTTCGCCGGCCTGCGCCGCCCAGTCGCCCCGCGCGCCATTCTCGCCTTCTCCGGCGCATTGCTGGCGCCGGAAACCCTTCCGGTTGAAATCGCCAACCGTGCACCCACGCTGCTGGTCCATGGCGAGCAGGATCAGGTCGTGCCCATCACACGCTCGCAGGATGCCGAGCGCACCCTGCGCGAGGCCGGCGTGCCGGTGGAAACGTTGTGGTGTCCCCGCCTTGCGCACGGCATCGACGATGCCGGCCTGTCCACCGGCGCATTGTTCCTCCAGCGCGCCTTCGCCGCCGCACCCGGCGCATGACGGGCCTGTGAAATCACCACCACATCCTTGCCCACCGCGCCCCGCTCTGCGATAACCGCGATGGTTCACGGCGGCGCTCAACATCTGGCGGGTCGCGGGACGAGCAGACCCCCAGGGATAGGGCCCCGCCCGCAAGGGAGCGGCGATTGCCCGACGGCGGCCAACATTATCCAGCCCTCGTTCTGAACGCGGATTTCCGCCCGCTATCGTATTTCCCGCTTTCCGTCTGGTGCTGGCAGGATGCCGTGAAGGCGGTGTTCCTGGACCGCGTGTCGGTGCTGAGCGAGTACGAAACCGCGGTGCACTCCCCCAGCCAGACCATGCGCCTGCCCAGCGTGATCGCGCTGAAGGATTACATCCCCTCCGCCCGCCGCCCCGCCTTCACCCGCTTCAACGTGTTTCTGCGGGACAGCTTCAGTTGCCAGTACTGCGGCGATCGCTATCCCACCCCGGATCTGACCTTCGATCACGTGATCCCCCGTTCGCGCGGCGGCCACACCACCTGGGACAACGTCGTGACCGCCTGCGGCGATTGCAACCTGGAGAAGGGTTCGCGCCTGCCGCGGGAATGCCACATGTTCCCCCGCCTCGCGCCGCGACAGCCCACGAGCTGGGAACTGCAGGACCACGGTCGCGGCTTCCCGCCCAACTACCTGCACGAGAGCTGGCGGGATTATCTGTATTGGGACAGCGAGCTGGAGAGCTGATTGCGCTTGCGATCAGATCCGCTCGCTGGCACGAATCGCCACCTTGCAGCCGGTCTTGATCGCGCGCGTCAGCAGCCGGTAGCCCGGCGCCTTTTCCGCCTCGTGCGCAAGGCCGATGTCGCGGTGCTCCAGCTCCTCCGCGCGGAACGTCTCGATGGTGGATTTCAGCGCCGCCTCGCTCTCGTCCAGCACGGCGGCCTGGCCGGCATAATGCTCGTCGATCGCCTCCTCCACCGCCACGGTGCAGGCCATCGCCGCGCGCTCGCCCAGCAGGGCGGTCGCGGCACCCAGGGCGAAGCCGGCGACCCGCCACAGCGGCAGCAGCGCGGTCGGGCGCACCCGCCGCTGCACGATCAGGGCGGCAAAGGTGTCGAGGTGATGCTGCTCCTGCGCCTTCATGTGCCGCAGCAGATCGCCCTTCGGCCCGCGCCCCAGCACGGCGATCTGCCCGGCATAGATCTGCGCCGCGCCATATTCGCCGGCATGATCGACGCGGATCATCCGCTCGATGGCCTCCGCCGGCGTCGGGTCGCCGGGCAGCGTCGCGCTGTCGCTCATCTCGCTCTCCAGGGTGTGCGCCACAGATAGGCGCCGATCAGGCCCGCGAACACCAGGGCGTAGATCAGGTCCATCGCCGCCATCGACAGCGGGAGGAACGGGATCAGGTAGCTCGGCGAATCGCAGGGCTTGGCCGGGCGCAGCGGCATGCTCGCCAGCAGCTTGGACACGCTGCCGGTGGCCAGATGCGGGGCAGCGCACTCGGGCAGGGGGCTTGGCCACAGATGCTGCTCCACGCCCACATGCACGAAGGCGATGGCCGCATCGCCCAGGATGATCAGCGCTAACATCGCCAGCACCACCCGCCCGGCCGCGCGCGGCAGCAGGGCTGCCAGCACGCCGAGGCCGATGGCGATGCGGTACGGCCATCGCTCCACCAGGCACAGCGCACAGGGGGCAAGCCCGCCGAACCGTTCGGAAGCCAGCGCCACCCCGAGGGCAACGGCCGCGGCCAGGGCGGCAAGCAGCGCGGCCTGCCGGTGCGTGATCATTGTCATCCTCGCGATATCGCCCGGATCGGTCGGCCCGGCAATTGCCGCTTCGCCCTCTCCGCCGTAGCGTTCGCTTCGGGAAACCTGGAGGAAGGCCGATGCTGAAGCTGTGGGGCCGCGCGAATAGCAGCAACGTGATGAAGGTGATCTGGCTGCTGGAGGAGCTGGGCCTGCCGTACGAACGCGTCGATGTCGGCGGCCCGTTCGGCGGCACCGCCACCCCTGTCTATCGCGCCATGAACCCGACCGGCCTCGTGCCCACGCTGGAAGATGGCGGATTCGCCATGTGGGAGAGCAACGCGATCCTGCGCTACCTGTGCGATGCCCACGCGCCGGGCACCGGGCTCTGGCCCCAGCCGCCGAAACAGCGCGCCGAAATCGATCGCTGGCTGGACTGGGAGCAGACCATGCCGACCCGGCCGATGAGCACGGTGTTCCATTCGCTGGTCCGCCTGCCGCCCGAAAAGCGCGATCCCGCCGCGATCGCCGCCGCCATCGCCCAGGCAACGCCGATGTGGACGATGCTGGATGCGCAGCTTGCCGACAGGCCGCACGTGGCGGGGACGGCTTTCACCCTGGCCGACATCGCCTTGGGTCCGCTCGTGCACCGCTGGCTGAACCTGCCGATCACCCGGCCGGACCTGCCGCATCTGGCGGCATGGTACCAGCGCCTGCTGGGCCGGCCGGCATGCGTGGCCCATATCGCACAGCCGATGAGTTGAGGCAGCCGCGGATCAGCCGTTCAGCGCGCGCGGCCCGCTGACGAAGCGGCTGCCCCGCACGTAGAAGCGCAGCAGCCGGTCGGCATCGCGGGTGATGCCGATGCGCATGCTGCACCCGATCTCGCCCGGGCCGGCGCCGTCGTCCTCCAGCCAGACCGGGCCCGGCGCGCACAGATCGGCACCGTCGAGCGACCGGTCGATCGCCAGGGCCGCCGCCAGCCGGCCGGGCCCGCGCGCAAGATCGCGCAGCGGCGCGCCGCCGCGATTGCGTTCCATCAGCGCGATCCCGGAAAGCGGCTCCAGCGCGCGGATCAGCACGCCTGCGCCGATGCCAGGAGACTCGCCCGCCACGTTCAGCATCCAGCACGTGCCGTAGGCGCGATAGACGTAGGCATGGCCGCGGTCGAGGAACAGCGAGCGGTTGCGCGGCGTGATGCCGCGATACGCATGGCAGGCGGCATCCCCCACCAGATACGCCTCGGTTTCGACGATGCGGCCGCTGATCTGCCCTTCCGGCAGCAGGCGGACGACGAGCTTGCCCAGCAGGAAGCGCGCCAGCGCCGAGGGATCGGCCGGCAGGGCGGCACGGGCCAGAGGACGGGGCTGCCGCATCACACCTCCAGCAGCAGATCGAGGCCGGTGGCCGTCACGCGCAGCGGCCGCAGATCGGGCAGCCATTCCTCCGCGTCGAGTTGCTCCGGGGCGAGGGTGGTCGCCAGCGCGATCACCCGTGCACCCGCGGCGTGGCCGGCGGCGAATCCGGCCGGCGCATCCTCCACCACCACGCAGGCGCGTGCATCCACCCCCAATGTACGGGCCGCGCGCAGATAGCCCTCCGGCTCCGGCTTGCTCGCCGCCACGTCCTCCGCGCTCACCAGCGTTTCCGGCACCGGCAGGCCCGCCAGTTGGAAACGCAGGACGGCAAGATCGCGCGTGGCGGATGTCACCACTGCCCAGCGGTCGCGCGGCAGGGCGGCCAGCAGCGCGGCCGCGCCGGGCACGGCCACGATGCCCGTGCGTTCCGCCATCTCCCGTGCCGCGAGCCACGCGGCCTCGGCGTTGATGTCCACGCCAGCGGGGGTGAACCGCCGCAGCGTCTCCATCATCCGAACGCCATGCGACACGCGCAGGATCGCCGCCGCATCCACCCCGTGCCGCTCCGCCCAGCCGTGCCACAGGCGTTCCACGATGGCGGTGGAATCGATCAGCGTGCCGTCCATGTCGAACAGCACCGCCTGGGCGTGAATCACTGTTCCGGCTGAAAGGCGCATTCGCTCGCTCCCGGGATGAAGCCGGCAGGGAGCACGACAGGGCGCCGCCGGTCAAAGCCCTCTCGACGCAGCCGGCATACGGGGCCATCTTCCGGGGCAGGAGGTCCGGATGTCCCAGGTTCTCGCTCGCGCAACGCCCGTCACGTTCATGCCGCAGAAGCAGCCGCCCCGCCCGGCCACGAAGCCGCTGCGCGTGGTGTCGGAATTCGAGCCGAACGGCGACCAGCCCGCGGCGATCCGCGATCTGCTGGCCGGCATCGCGAACGAGGAGCGGGACCAGGTGCTGCTCGGCGTCACCGGCTCGGGCAAGACCTTCACCATGGCGAAGGTGATCGTGGCGGTGCAGCGCCCCACCCTGATCCTCGCCCCCAACAAGACGCTGGCGGCACAGCTCTACGGGGAGATGAAAGCCTTCTTCCCCGACAACGCGGTGGAATATTTCGTCAGCTACTACGACTACTTCCAGCCGGAAGCCTACGTGCCCCGCACCGACACCTATATCGAGAAGGATTCCCAGATCAACGAGGCGATCGACCGCATGCGCCACGCCGCCACCCAGGCGCTGCTGGAACGCAACGACGTGGTCATCGTCGCCTCCGTCTCCTGCATCTACGGCATCGGCTCGGTCGAGACCTATGCGAAGATGGTGGTGAAGCTGGAGACCGGCGGCCATATCGACCGCGACAAGCTGGCCAAGGCGCTGGTGGAGCTGCAATACCGCCGCAACGATGCCGCCTTCCAGCGCGGCACCTTCCGCCTGCGCGGCGAAACCGTGGACATCTTCCCGAGCCACTACGAAGACCGCGCCTGGCGCATCAGCCTGTTCGGCGACGAGATCGAGAGCATCCATGAATTCGACCCGCTGACCGGCGAACGCGCGGCGGCGCTGGAGGCCATCACCGTCTATGCGAACAGCCACTACGTCACCCCGCGCCCCACGCTCACCCAGGCGATCGGGCATATCAAGGCCGAGCTGAAGGAACGGCTGGCGCAGTTCATCGCCGAGGGCAAGCTGCTGGAGGCCGAGCGGCTCCAGCAGCGCACCACCTTCGACATCGAGATGATCGAGACCACGGGCGTGTGCAAAGGCATCGAGAACTATTCCCGCTACCTCGCCGGCCGCAACGCCGGCGAACCGCCGCCGACCCTGTTCGAATACCTGCCGGAAAATGCGCTGCTGGTGGTGGATGAAAGCCACGTGACCGTGCCGCAGATCGGCGGGATGTTCCGCGGCGATTTCGCCCGCAAGTCCATCCTGTCGGAATTCGGCTTCCGCCTGCCCTCCTGCACCGACAACCGGCCGCTGAAGTTCGAGGAATGGGAGAGCTTCCGCCCGCAGACGGTGTTCGTCTCGGCAACACCCGGCCCGTGGGAGATGGAACGCACCGCCGGCACCTTCGCCGAGCAGGTGATCCGCCCCACCGGCCTCGTCGATCCCGTCACTGAAATCCGCCCGGTCGAGAAGCAGGTGGACGACCTGCTGGGCGAATGCCGCAAGGTGGCAGAGGCCGGCGGACGCGTGCTGGTCACTACGCTGACCAAGCGCATGGCCGAGGACCTGACCGAATACCTCACCGAGCAGGGCGTGAAGGTGCGCTACCTGCATTCGGATGTGGACACGCTGGAACGCATCGAGATCATCCGGGACCTGCGGCTGGGCGTGTTCGACGTGCTGGTGGGCATCAACCTGCTGCGCGAGGGGCTGGATATCCCCGAATGCGCCCTGGTCGCGATCCTGGATGCCGACAAGGAGGGCTTCCTGCGCTCCCAGACCTCGCTGATCCAGACCATCGGCCGGGCCGCGCGCAACGTGGACGGCCGGGTGATCCTGTATGCCGACACCATGACCCGCAGCTTGCGCGCCGCCATCGAGGAAACCGACCGCCGCCGCGCCAAGCAGACGGCGTGGAACCAAGCCCACGGCATCACCCCGCAATCGATCCGCAAGCAGATCGGCAAGGTGCTGCAATCGGTGTTCGAGCAGGATTATGTCACCGTCGCCCCGGTGAAGGACAGCACGGCGGCCGAATTCGTCGGCAAGGACCTCAGGGCCTCCATCGCCGAGCTGGAGAAGCGCATGCGCGCCGCCGCGGCCGATCTGGAGTTCGAGGAGGCGGCGCGGCTGCGCGACGAGATCAAGCGGCTGGAAGCGCTCGACCTCGGCCTGCCGCCACCCCCCGTCGCCACACCGCGCGGCCGGCGGGACCGCACGCCCGAGCCGCTGGGCCCCGGCGCGGGTGGCTACGACCCGGAGAAGCGCCGCGGCGGGGCCGGGCGGGCGCGAGGCCGGCGCGGGCCATGAACACGCCGCCCATGTTCCGCCTGGCTCGCCCGGACGAAGCGCCCGCCGTCGTCGCGATCACCGCGGCCGCCTACGCGCCGTACGTGCCGATCATGGGCGCGCAGCCGGTGCCGATGACCGAGGACTACGCGCCACGCATCGCCGCCGGCGAGGTCTGGATGCTGGAAGAGGCCGGCAAGCCGGCGGGCCTCGGCGTGTTCGAAACCCATCCCGACCATCTGATGATCTTCAGCCTTGCCATACTGCCGAACCATCACGGCCATGGCTTGGGCCGTGCCCTGCTTCGGTTCGCCGAGGATCAGGCACGGGATCGCGGCGTGCCCGAAATCCGCCTGTACACCAATGCGCTGATGACGCGGAACATCGGGATCTACAGCCGGGCCGGCTATGCGGAGACAGGGCGCGAGCCGCATCCGCGCCTTGCCGGACAGCGTATCGTGTATATGGCGAAACGGCTTCCCGGCTGATCGCTTGCCCCTCGCCGGGGCGGTCCATAAGCTCGCCGCCGGGGCATTTGCGTTGAATGGGGGAAGCCGATGCCGGTGATGCTCGATGAAGAGATGATGGGGCGGGACGACACGATCATCGGTTTCCCGCATCTGCTGCTGTGCATCGGCGTGGTGCTGGTCACCGGCAATGAACTCTGGGGCGTGCATATCTCCTCCCAGGCCACGGCTCAGCAGGTGTTCAACGCATTCTGGGGGTACTGCACCGGCCGCGGCCTCGCGGTCGGGGCGGTCACCGCGGTCTATGGCGGGTGCAACTGGAACGTGCGGTACGGGCCGCCCAACCAGCCCGCCACCCGCCAGGCGTGGGAGGCGGAGATGACCGGCTTCGCCAACCACATGGGCTACCACGGTGCCGTCCGTGGCTTCGACTTCAGCATCATCGCGCCCAAGGATGGCGCCTACATGGAATACCGGCGCCAGATCGGCGGCCTGGAACCATGCCGGATTTTCTACAAGCGGCATGAAAAAACGGTGCGCGCGGCCGCCACACACACGCCATTGGCAGGCAATGCAGATGTCGTTTCCTACAGCATCCGCAATGGGAACTTCCGGCTGCTCGCCTTGCCCTCGAGCGGCATCACCGGGAAGGTCTCCACCTTCCACAGCGGCGTGATGCACGAAGTGGACTATGCGCTCCGTCTCGTGCAGTTCAACGTATGATGCCGCGCCGCGCCTGATGCATCCTCTCGCCGCCGCCATCCCGCCCGGCATTCCCCGCGCCGCGCTGGTCACCGGGGGCGCGCGGCGCATCGGCCGCGCGCTGGCGCTCGCGCTCGCGGACGCCGGCTTCGCCATCGCGCTCCATTGCCGCACCAATGCAGAGGCGGCACGGCAGACTCTGGCCGAAATCGAGGCCCTGGGCGTGAGGGCCGCCCTGCTGCCGGCCGATCTGTCCGACGAAGCCGCCACCGCCGGCCTGCTGCCGCGGGCCACTGCCGCGCTCGGCCCGATCGGCGTGCTGGTGAACAACGCCTCCACCTTCGAGCGCGACGAGTGGAACGACGCCACCCGCGCCTCGTGGGACCGGCATCTGGAACCCAACCTGCGCGCGCCCTTCGTGCTGATCCAGGCGTTCGCCACGGCGCTGCCGGCGTCGGCCGAAGGCGTGGTGATCAACATGATCGACGAGCGGGTGTGGTCTCTCACGCCGCATTTCGTCTCCTATACCGTCTCCAAGGCGGGGCTGTGGGCGCTCACCCAGACCATGGCGCTCGCGCTCGCCCCGCGTATCCGGGTGAACGCGATCGGTCCGGGCCCGACGCTGCCCAGCCCTCGGCAGGACGCCGCGCAGTTCGCCCGCCAATCCGCCTCCGTCCCGCTCGGCCACGGCACCAGCCCCGAGGAGATCGGGCGCGCCGCGCTCGCCGTCCTTGCCCTGCCGTCGCTGACCGGGCAGATGCTGGCGCTGGACGGCGGGCAGCACCTGCAATGGCGCGCGCCCAGCCCGCGTGATGCCATCGACGAGTAGGAGCGGCCCATGGAATCCCCCCGCCTGGCCGATGCCGCCCGCGCGCTGCGCCACGTGTTCCTGCGCGACATGGTGCTGACCGCCTCGATCGGCGTGCACCCGCAGGAGCATGCCGCACCGCAGCGGGTCCGCATCAACCTGGACCTCGCGGTGGACGATGCCGGCGCCGGCGAATCGAGCCGCCTGCCGGTCGGGCGTGACGAGCTTTCCCGCGTGGTCGATTACGAGAAGCTCGCCAACATGGTGCGCGCGCTGGTGGCGGCGGGCCATATCCGCCTTGTCGAAACGCTCGCCGAACGGATCGCCGAGGCGAGCCTGGCAGACGCGCGCGTGCAACTGGCGCGCGTGCGCGTCGAGAAGCTTGACATTTTCGCCGATGCGGAAGCGGCAGGGGTGGAGGTCGAGCGCCGCCGCGCCTGATTTGTCCACCCCCCTCCGCCTGTTTGAGCAGTTACAGCAGGATGCCGGATTGTTTTAATTTCATGACAGGTTCGTCATACCATTTTTCTGTAGATTCAATAGGTTGAATGTTTTGCACGGGTTTTGGGCAATCCGCTGAGGGCCAGGGTTTCCGTGGCTTTCAAAGGGTCCGGCATAATCGGCCCACAATGTTGTCCACAGACTTGGTGGATCATCGCCCCGCCGTTGCCCTGATCCCGTCCACCCCTTGTGAGCCACGGCAGCCGCGCCTAATCGAGACGCCATGACAGAGGCTTCCCCCACCGGCGCGGCGGCGATCGAGGCGGCGCTTGCGACCATGCCCGCCGGCCCGGGCGTGTACCGCATGCTCGATGCGGCCGGGCAGGCGCTGTATGTCGGCAAGGCGCGTAGCCTGAAGAAGCGTGTCGTCGCCTATACGCAGCCCGCGCGGCTGCCGGAGCGGCTGCGCCGGATGGTGGCCGAGACGGTGGCGATGGAGATCCTCACCACCCATACGGAGGCCGAGGCGCTGCTGCTGGAGGCCAACCTCATCAAGCGGCTGAAGCCGCGCTTCAACATCGTCCTGCGCGATGACAAATCCTATCCCTGGCTGATGCTGACGGAAGACCACCCGTTCCCGCAAATCGCCAAGCATCGCGGCGCGCGCGTGCGCAAGGGCAGCTACTGGGGGCCGTTCGCCTCCGCCTGGGCGGTGAACCAGACGGTGACGGCAATGCAGCGGGTGTTCCTGCTGCGCTCCTGCGCGGACACGGTGTTCGCCAACCGCACCCGCCCCTGCCTGCTCCACCAGATCCGCCGCTGCTCCGCCCCCTGCGTCGGCCGGATCGACGCGGCGGGCTATGCGGAGCTGGTGGCGCAGGCGAAGGCGTTCCTCTCCGGCAAGGGGGCGGCGGTGCAGCAGGAACTGGCCGGGGAGATGGAACGTGCCGCCGCCGCGCTGGAATTCGAACGCGCCGCCGCCGTCCGCGACCGCATCCGCGGGCTGACCCATGTGCAGGGCACGGATGTGATCAATCCTGCCAGCCTGACCGATGCGGATGTGATCGCGCTGTGGCAGGCGGGCGGGCAGAGCTGCGTGCAGGTCTTCTTCTTTCGCGGCGGCCGCAACAACGGCAACCGCGCCTTCTTCCCGACACACGCCCGCACGGAGGAAGCGGCGGATGTGCTCGCCGCCTTCATCGGCCAGTTCTACGAGGACAAGCCGCCCCCGCCGCTGCTGCTGCTGAGCCACGCGGTGCCGGAGCAGGCGCTGATCGCCGAGGCGCTGTCCCTGAAGGCAAGCCGTCGTGTGGAGATCGCGGTGCCGCAGCGCGGGGAGAAGCACGCGGTGGTGCGGCACGCGGAGACTAACGCGCGGGAGGCGCTGGAGCGCAAGCTCGCCGAATCCGCCGGCCAGGCGAAGCTGCTGGAGGCGGCGGGCACCCTGTTCGCCCTGCCGGCCACACCCGCGCGGATCGAGATCTACGACAACAGCCACATCATGGGGGCCAACGCCTATGGCGTGATGGTGGTGGCCGGCCCCGAGGGGCTGATGAAGAACGCCTACCGCAAGTTCGCCATCCGTGGCCCCATGGCACCGGGCGACGATTTCGCGATGATGCGCGAGACGCTCGAACGCCGCTTCGGCCGCGCGCTGAAGGAACATGCGGACCGCGCGGACCCGCACTGGCCGGACCTCGTGCTGATCGACGGCGGCGCGGGGCAGTTGTCGGCGGCGATGCAGGTGATGGCGGACCTGGGCGTGGCCGACATCAAGCTGGTGGCGATCGCCAAGGGGCCGGACCGCGATGCCGGGCGCGAGTGGTTCCACACCGAGGGCCAGCCCCCGTTCCAGCTCCCGCCACGGGACCCGGTGCTGTATTTCCTCCAGCGCCTGCGCGACGAGGCGCATCGCTTCGCCATCACCACCCACCGCGCCGGCCGCTCCCGCGACATCCGCCAGAGCGAATTGGATGAGGTGCCGGGTATCGGCGCGGCCCGCAAGCGGGCGCTGCTGAACCATTTCGGCTCGGCCCGCGCCGTGAAGCAGGCCGGCCTGACCGATCTTGAGGCCGCCCCCGGCATCAACCGCGAAACCGCACGGCGCATCTACGCGCATTTCCATCCCGGCGTGCGGCTGGAAGGCGCGGTCTGACCTCGCGGCCAGCGCGCCGCCGGCTCGGGGGCGTTACTCCTCAGGCGTTGGCGATCTGCGGCCCCGCCTCGGCCTGGGCGCGGCGGCTCTGCCACAGCGCCACGAAGTCGATCGGCCCCAGCAGCACCGGCGGGAAGCCGCCGTCCCGCGTCACGTCGGCGAGGATGTTGCGGGCGAAGGGGAACAGCAGGCGCGGGCATTCCACCACCAGGATCGGCTCCACCTGGTCTTCCGGCACGCCGTTCAGCGTGAAGACGCCGGCATAGGCAAGCTCGGCGATGAACACGGACTGCGCCGCCGGCGCCTCGGCGGACTTGCCGTTCTGCGCGGACGGCGTGGTCGCCTCGGTGCGGATCGCCAGCGTCACCTCGAACACGTTCTGTCCGTCCTGCAGCCGGCGCACCTGCACATCCAG
>DATKQI010000100.1:0-5458 GCA_035532755.1 Acetobacteraceae bacterium | reverse complement strand
GTCGTTGATGCGCGCGACCACCGGCTCGATATCCGCAAGCTCCCGCGATGCCTTCACGAACGCCTCGCCGGACAGGCCGGAGGCAAGCTGCGCGCGCAGCTCCTCCGCCCGGCCGACGATCCGAGCGAGCTTGCCGGCGAGGCTCATCCCCGTTGCAGGCGGCCGGCCAGTTCCGCCAGCGCCACCTCGCCCTGCGCGCCGCTCGCGAGATCCTTCAGCTGCGCCACGCCGCGCGCCACTTCATCGGCGCTCACGATCACCGCGGCCGCGGCGCCGATGCGGTTCGCGCGCTCCATCCGGCGCTTGAGATTGCCGCGATAGGCCATTTCGGCGCGAATGCCTGCACCGCGCAGCCGCTGCAGTATGCCGACCGCCTCCGCCTCCGCCGCCGCGTCCACCGGAATCACGGCGACCGGAGCGGGCAGGGCAGGGGGGTCGGCCAGCAGCATCGACAGCCGCTCCACCCCTGCCGCCCAGCCCACCGCCGGGGTCGATGGCCCGCCCATCTCGGCCACCAGCCCGTCGTAGCGCCCGCCCGCCATCACCGTGCCCTGCGCGCCGAGGCGGGTGGTGACGAACTCGAATGCGGTATGGTTGTAGTAGTCGAGGCCGCGCACGATGCGCGGGTTCTCGCGGAACGGCACGCCGAAACGGCCGACCCAGGTTTTCACCGAATCGTAGAAGCGCGCAGCATCGGCGGTCAGATACGCGGCGATGGCCGGCGCGCCGGCCACCACGCGCTTGTCGCCATCATCCTTGGAATCCAGGATGCGCAGCGGGTTGCGGTCCAGCCGCGCCAGGCTGTCCTCGGACAGAAGGTGCCGGTGGTCGGTGAAATAGCCGACCAGGGCGGCGCGGTAGGCGGCGCGGCTTTCCGCATCGCCCAGCGTGTTGATCTCCAGTACTGCGTCCCGCGTGACGCCGAGCGCGGACAGGATGTCCCAGCCGCAGGCGATCACCTCGGCGTCGGCCAGCGGTTCGGCCGGGCCGATCAGCTCGATGTCGATCTGGTGGAACTGGCGGTAGCGCCCCTTCTGCGGCCGCTCGTAGCGGAACATCGGGCCGGCGCAGAACACTTTCTGCGGCAGCGACTGCGTCAGCCCGTTGGAGACCAGCGCGCGGCACACGCCGGCCGTCGCCTCCGGCCGCAGCGTGATGGAATCCCCACCCCGGTCGGTGAAGGAATACATCTCCTTCATCACCACGTCGGAGGTGTCGCCGAGCGAGCGGGCGAAGACGCGCGTGTCCTCGAACATCGGCGTCGCCCATTCGTCGAAATTGCAGGTGGCGGCGATGCGGCGCGCGGTGTCGATCACATGCGCGTGGCGCCGCTGGTCCTCGCCGATCAGGTCCCGCGTGCCGCGGACCGGCTGCAAGCCTGCCACTTATTCCGCCGCCTTCGGTGCGGCGGCCAGATCGGCGGCCTTGCGCTCGACCAGCTCGACGATGTGATCGACCATCTTCCCCGCCTCGATCGTGTGGTCGGTCCGTCCGGCCGCATAGACCATGTGCCGCCCGTTGCCGCCCCCGGTGATGCCGAGATCGGTCATCAGCGCCTCGCCCGGCCCGTTCACCACGCAGCCGATGATCGACAGCGTCAGCGGCGTCTCGATATGCGCCAGCCGGTCTTCCAGCGTGGCGACCGTGCGGATCACGTCAAACCCCTGCCGCGCGCAGGAGGGGCAGGAAATCACGCGCACGCCGCGATGGCGGATGCCGAGGGATTTCAGCATCTCCCAGCCAACCTTCACCTCCTCCTCCGGCTCGGCGGACAACGATACGCGCAGGGTGTCGCCAATGCCGGCCCAGAGCAGGGAGCCGAGGCCGATGGACGACTTCACCGTGCCGGTGCGCAACCCGCCCGCCTCGGTGATGCCGATATGCAGCGGATGGTCGCAGACCTCGGCCAGTTGCTGATAGGCGGCGACGGCCATGAACACGTCGGACGCCTTCACGCTGATCTTGAATTCGTGGAAATCGTGGTCCTGCAGGATTTTCGCATGCTCCAGCGCGCTCTCGACAAGCGCATCGGGGTTCGGCTCCCCGTATTTCTCCAGCAAGTGCTTCTCCAGCGATCCGGCGTTCACCCCGATGCGCATGGAGCAGCCGTGGTCCCGCGCCGCCTTCACCACCTCCCGCACCCGCTCCGCGCTGCCGATGTTGCCGGGGTTGATGCGCAGGCACGCCGCACCACTTTCGGCGGCCTCGATCGCGCGGCGGTAGTGGAAATGGATGTCGGCGACGATCGGCACGCGCACCTGGGCGATGATGTCCTTCAAGGCCAGCGCGCTTTCCCGATCCGGGCAGGAGACGCGGACGATATCGACGCCGGCGGCCTCCGCGAGGCGGATCTGCGCCACCGTGGCGGCCACGTCCGTCGTCAGCGTGTTGGTCATCGTCTGCACGCTGATCGGCGCATCGCCCCCCACCTTCACGGGGCCGACGCTGATCTGGCGCGATGTGCGCCGCTGGATCTGCTGGTAGGAGCGATAGTTCATGAAACGGTTCCGGATGCGGCCATCATGCGAAGGCGGTGGGATGGAAGGGGCGGCGAAAGACCGTCGCTACTGCGCGGCCTGGGCGGGCGCAACCAGGCTCGCGCCGCTGCCTGCCCCGCCACCTGCGCCGCCTTGCGGCGGGCTGGCCGGCTGGCCGCCCTGGAGGTTCGCGCCCGGCTGCGCGGTTGCTGCGTTCAGGGGAACGTTGCGCAGCACCGCGCCGGGGCTGCCGAGCGGGGCGGAGCTGACGCCATCCACGATCAGCTCGGTGCCGCCCGCGTTGCCGGTGGTGAAGGTCAGGTTCGGCTGGTCCGGCACGGCCCAGGTATCGCCGGCATGCAGGATGCGGCTCATCAGCACCTGCCCCGTCTCGTCGCGCACCTGCACCCAGCTGTCCGCGATGGCCAGAAGAGCGAGCCGGTTGGCGCCCGCGGCCCCGGCGGTCGCGGCCGTGGTCGCTGCGGCAGGGCTGTTCGCCGCCGCGGGGATGCCCGTGCCCGGTACGGACGCCGCAAGCTCGTTCCCCGGCGCCGGTGTTGCCGTCGATCCCGGTGCAACCGCCGGCGCCGTTGTGCCGGCGCCGGAAGTGGCGGGTGGCGCCAAGGCAGAGGAGCCCGCCGTCGCCAGCTTGCTTGGCGCCGGCGCCGCCGGCGGTGTGATCTGTGCGGAAGGCGCGGCCAGCGGCGCCAGTTGCGCCGGCACCGGCGCCTCGGGCCGGGCCGGCAGATGCTCACGGCCGGAAGCGCGGTACCAGCCGACATAGGCGACGATCGCGATCACCACGCCCAGAAGCACCACCGCCCCCGCCGGCACGCCGCGCTCCGGCACCGGGGCGGGGAAGGCCAGCTCGGTCTTGCGGTTCACCTCCGCGCCCTCGGCGCGGAAACGGCGGATCGCCTCGTCGGGGTCGAGCCCGAGGGCGCTCGCATAGGTGCGGACGAAACCCACGGCATAGGCATTGCCCGGCAGGTCGGCCAGCCGCCCGCACTCGATCGCATCCAGGAAGCGGCGCTTGATGCGCAGCCCGGTCGCCACCGATTGCAGGTCCCAGCCCAGCCGCTCGCGCGCCGCGCGCAGATCCGCCCCCACGCGTGACCCGGCGCCCGCGGCGGCATCGATATCAGGCGTGGCGGAAGACATCATCGTTCGCGTTTCCGCCAGATTCGATCTGCGATCCTGCAGCACGGTATCCATTTCCCGCGCACCCATCGCCGGAAAAGCCGGCATCCCCGCGTTGCGGCGATCTAGCCCAATCCGGCCTTGTTGCCAACGCTCCTAACATGACTCCGTTCGTCTCCGCAGTCGAATCGCAAGTGCCTGGGGTTACGACAATCTGGATAAGAAAGTGGTAATGCCCCTGCGGCCGTGCCACCTCCAAATGCGCGGGCTGCGAAATGGCCGGCCGAAGGCAGGCCAGGGCTGCCCGGCCGGGGATGGACAACCCCGCCGCATCGGATTGTGATGCGCGCCTGTCCGGAGGAACCGCCATGCCGACCTATCGTTCCCGCACCACCACCCACGGCCGCAACATGGCCGGCGCGCGCGGGCTGTGGCGCGCCACCGGCATGAAGGACGGCGATTTCGGCAAGCCGATCATCGCGGTGGCCAATTCCTTCACCCAGTTCGTGCCCGGCCACGTGCATCTGAAGGACCTCGGCCAGCTCGTCGCGCGCGAGATCGAGAGCGCGGGTGGAGTTGCCAAGGAATTCAACACCATCGCGGTCGATGACGGGATCGCGATGGGGCATGACGGCATGCTCTACAGCCTGCCGTCGCGGGAATTGATCGCGGATTCCGTGGAATACATGGTGAACGCCCATTGCGCGGACGCGCTGGTGTGCATCTCCAACTGCGACAAGATCACGCCCGGGATGCTGATGGCCACGATGCGGCTCAACATCCCCACCGTCTTCGTCTCCGGCGGCCCCATGGAAGCCGGCAAGGCCACGATCAAGGGCAAGGTGAAGTCGGTCGATCTGATCGACGCGATGGTGGCCGCCGCCGATTCCTCGATGACCGACGAGGAAGTGCAGGTCATCGAACGCTCCGCCTGCCCCACCTGCGGCTCCTGCTCGGGGATGTTCACCGCGAACTCGATGAACTGCCTGACCGAGGCGCTGGGCCTCGCCCTTCCCGGCAACGGCACGATCGTGGCGACCCACGCCGACCGCAAGGGCCTGTTCCTGGAGGCCGGCCGCGTCATCGTCGATCTCGCCCAGCGCTGGTACGAGCAGGATGACGCCTCGGCGCTTCCCCGCAGCATCGCGAGCTTCCGCGCCTTCGAGAACGCGATGACGCTCGATATCGCCATGGGCGGATCGACCAACACGGTGCTGCACCTGCTCGCCGCCGCGCAGGAAGGCGGGGTGGATTTCACGATGGCGGACATCGACCGCCTTTCCCGCCGCGTGCCGGTGCTGTGCAAGGTCGCCCCCGCCGTGGCCGATGTGCATGTGGAGGATGTGCACCGCGCCGGCGGCATCATGGCGATCCTGGGCGAGCTGGACCGCGCCGGGCTGATCTCGCCGGACGTGCCGATGGTCCACGCCGCCTCGCTGGCCGAGGCGCTGGGCCGGCACGACGTGAAGCGGACCGACAGCGCCGCGGTGCGTCACTTCTTCGCCGCCGCCCCCGGCGGCAAGCCGACAACCGTCGCCTTCAGCCAGAACGCCCGCTTCGAGGAGCTGGATCTGGACCGCGAGAAGGGCGCGATCCGCGACGCGGCGCACGCCTTCTCGAAGGACGGCGGCCTTGCCGTGCTCCACGGCAACATCGCCGAGGATGGCTGCATCGTGAAGACCGCCGGCGTGGATGCCTCTGTCCTCGCCTTCGCCGGCCCCGCCCGCATCTTCGAAAGCCAGGACGCGGCGGTGGAAGGCATTCTCGGCGGCAAGGTGGTGGCCGGCGATATCGTGCTGATCCGCTACGAAGGCCCGAAAGGCGGCCCGGGCATGCAGGAG
>DATKQI010000099.1:0-6663 GCA_035532755.1 Acetobacteraceae bacterium | reverse complement strand
TCCTGCTGGTCAGCGACCTGCGCGCCGCCGCCGGGCTGGAACGCCGCGGCTTGCAGACCATCCAGCCGGACGGCAGCCTGCACGTCTCCTTCTACGAGCAGTGGGCCGTTCCCCCGGCCGAGGCGATCAGCAGCCAGCTTCGCCAATGGATCGCCGGCAGCGGCCTGTTCGCCGCCGTGCTCGCCCCGGGCAGCCGCATGACCGCCGACCTCGTGCTGGAAGGCGAGCTGATGGCCCTGCAAGCCACCCCATCCCGCCACGCCGCCTCCGCCTCGCTCGCCATGGTCCTGCTCGACCAGCGCGCGGGAAAGGACCGCGTGCGCCTGCAGCAGACCTTCACCACCCGCGCCCCGCTGGCGAAAGCCGACGCCACCACCATCGTCCGCGCCGAGCGCGCCGCATTGGCCGAGGCCTTCACCGCGATCCAGGCCGCGCTGCACCCGTTCGCCTGATGCCTCCCGCTTCAATTCAGTATCCGTTTGTCGGCATCCGGTGCATCGTTCCTCGATGGGGAGGCGCTTGAGGCGCCAGGAGGGGATGGGGATGAAGACGAACGAACAGGGGAGCGCCGGGATGCAGGACCTCGACGAATTCACCGTCACCGAAGCCGCCCTGGCGCAGATGCGCGCCACCCCCGAGCCGCGCCTGCGCGAGATCATGGACGCCGCCGTCCGCCACCTCCACGCCTTCGCCCGCGAGGTGAACCTCACCCCCGACGAATGGCTTGCCGGCATCGGCTTCCTGACCGAGGTCGGCCATGCCTGCACCCCCTATCGCCAGGAATTCATCCTGCTGTCCGACGTGCTCGGCGTCAGCGCCCTGGTCAACCTGCTGCACGACAAGACCGCCGCCGAAAAGCCTACCGACACCAGCCTGCTCGGCCCGTTCTACCGCGACGGCGCCCCCGAACTCGCCCTGGGCGACAGCATCTGCCGCACTCCGCCCACGCGGGAACTGCTGTTCCACGGCCGTATCCTCGATGCTTCCGGCCGCCCCGTGCCGGGCGCGCGCATCCAGGTCTGGCAGACCGACGAATCCGGCCTCTACGACCTCCAATCCGCCGGTCCGGACATGATGGACATGCGCGGCAACTTCACCGCCGACGGCAGCGGCAACTACCATTTCCGCACCGCCCCGGCGCAGGACTACCCGGTCCCGCTCGATGGCCCGGTCGGCAGGCTGGTGATGCGCCAGGGCCGCCACGGCCACCGCCCTGCCCATTTCCATTTCCTGATCGCCGCCCCCGGCCACCGCGAACTGGTCACCGCGCTGTATCTCGCCGACAGCCCGCATATCGGCAGCGACACCGTGTTCGGCGTTGCCCGCTCGCTGATCGTCACCCCAACGAACAACGATCCCGGCGCGCCGCTGCCGGGCCTGCCCTCGGTCCGCTACGATTTCCGCCTGTCCCGCGCCGCCGCCGGCGAAAGCGGCCGGGTCGGCACCGACCCGGCCCGGATCGTCCCGGTACAGGTCGTTCCGTCGAACGCCGTCAGCGCCGCGGGGTAACCCCGCCTCCCCCCGGCATCAGTGCACCCGCCCGCCCTGGTGCGGGCTGTCCAGGCTGAACGGGGGGATGGCGACGTCGAAGGTTTCGCCGGAGGCGGGGATGGTCATGTGATAGGCGCCGACCATGAAGCCGGAGGGTGTTTCGAGCGGGGTTCCGGAAGTGTATTCGAACGCCTCCCCGGGTTCGAGCAGGGGCTGGGCGCCGACGACGCCGGCGCCATGGACGTGCTGCATGCGGCCGCGTGCGTCTGTGATGTGCCAGGTGCGGCGCAGCAGCTGCACGGTTTCGGCGCCGGTGTTCTCGATCTTCACCCGATAGGCCCAGACGAAGCGGCCTTCGTCCGGTTCCGACTGGTCTTCGAGATAGAACGAGCGGACGCTGACCCGGATGCCGCGCGTCGTCTTGCTGTAGCCTTCGGCCATTCTGGGCTCCCGCCGCGATATCATCGCGATACCGGGCGGCTTGTCCAGAAGATCACGCGGCGTTGCGGGCGGGCGCGATGGCGCGCAAGGCGGCATCGAGGTCCGCGCGCAGGTCCGCCACGTCTTCCAGCCCGACCGAGAGGCGGATGGCGCCGTCGGTGATGCCGAGCTTCGCCCGCTCGGCCTCGCCGATGCGCATGTGCGTGGTGGTGGCGGGGTGGGTGGCGAGCGACTTGGAATCGCCGAGGTTGTTGGAGATCGCGACCAGCCGCAGCGCGTTCATCAGCGCGAAGGCGCCGGCCTTGCCGCCCTTCACCTCGAAGGTGACCATGGTGCCGCCCCCGCTCATCTGCGCCGTGGCGAGCGCACGCTGCGGGTGGTCGGCGCGGGTGGGGTACCACACGCGGGCGACCTCGGGCCGCGCGGCGAGGAAGTCGGCCAGGGCGGCGGCGGTCTGCTGGGCCGCGTTCACGCGCAGCGCCAGCGTCTCCAGCCCCTTCAGAAGCAGCCAGGCGTTGAACGGCGAAAGGGCCGGGCCGGTGTTGCGGATGAAGGGCTGCAACACCTCCTCCACCCATTTCCGCCGGCCGAGCACCGCCCCGCCGAGCACGCGGCCCTGGCCGTCGATATGCTTGGTGCAGGAATAGACGATCACGTCCGCCCCGAGTGCCAGGGGCTGCTGCAGCAGCGGCGTTGCGAACACATTGTCCACCACCACGAGCGCGCCGGCGGCGTGGGCGAGATCGGCCACCGCCTGGAGATCGACGATCTCCAGCATCGGGTTCGACGGCGTTTCCACCAGCACCAGCTGCGTGGGCGCGGCCAGCGCCGCGCGCCACTGGGCGAGGTCGGCGCCATCGACGAACACGGTTTCGATCCCGTAGCGCGGCAGCAGGGTGGAGACGATCCAGTGGCAGGAGCCGAACAGCGCGCGGGCGGCCACCACCCGGTCCCCGGTCTTCAGGTGGGAGAGCAGGGCGGCATGCACCGCGGCCATGCCGGTGGCGGTGGCGCGGCAGGCTTCCGCGCCCTCGATCTGGGCAAGGCGGGATTCCAGCATCGCCACGGTGGGGTTGCCGAAGCGGGAATACTGGTAGTGGCTGATTTCGCCCTTGAAGGTGGCCTCGGCCTGCTCGGCGCTGTCGTACACGAAGCCGGAGGTGAGGACCAGCGCCTCTGCGGTCTCGGCGAAATCGGAGCGGACCTGGCCACCGTGGACCAGGAGGGTGGCGGGGCGGAACGGGGGAAGATCGGTGCTCATCGTACGGGCCTTTGCACAGTTGGCCCGGCCATGGATGCAGCGGGCGCGGAGCCCCGCTGGCCTCTTTAGCGCGCTTGTTTCACCTCGCCGCAATCCGGCCGGACAAATCACGAGGAGCGGCCGCGGCCGCCAGGGCCAACGATTACGGCGGTCCCGTTGCGCCGTCAACGGCGATTTCCTATAAGCACGCGGCGTTGCGGGTATGATGTAATGGCAGCCTGTCAGCTTCCCAAGCTGAATGCGCGGGTTCGATTCCCGCTACCCGCTCCAGTCTTTCCGCTCACGCCTCCAGCAGCACCGCCGCCGCCGTCGCCTCGTCGGTGATCAGGCCGGTGAGCAGCCGGCCGCGCAGGGCGGCGCGCAGGGCGGCCACCTTCTCGCCCCCGCAGGCCACGCCGATGCGCGGCTGGGCGGCGGGCCGGTCGAGCGGGATCGCGGTGATGCGCGCGTTCACCGCCCCTTCGATCAGCACGCCTTCCGCATCGAAGCTCCAGCCGCAGATCTCCCCCACCGCGCCGCGCGCGAGCAGTTCGGCGAGTTCCGCCTCGGTGATGAATCCGTCCCGGCGCAGCGGGCCGTCCGGCGCGATGCCGCTGACGCCCACGAACCGCACCGAGGCCTGGGCGGCGAGATCGTGTACCGTGGCATAGGAACGCTGGGCCTGCATCCGGCCGCGTTCCTCCGCCGTGTCGGCCACCACCGGCAGCGGCAGCGGGTAGCATTGCGCGCCGGCCTGGTCGGCCAGGCGCATCACCACGTCATACGGGCTCGCCCGCCCGTCGCGTGTGAGGTTGCCGACGAGCGAGACGATCCGGTGCTGCGGGCGATCGAGCGCGGGCACCTGCTGCACGGCGGCGCGCATGGTCCGCCCGGTGCCGAGCGCGATGACGAGCGGGACGCGGCCGAGCAGGCAGGTTTCGATCTGCGCGGCGGCGCTGATGGCGACCGACAGCAGCGCCTCCTCGCCGGCCGGCACCACGTCCGAGAAGCTGAGGTCGAACGCCGCCTGCAGCCGTTCGGCGAGTTCCACGCACTCGGCGATGCGGTGGTCCAGGCGGAACTTGATCAGCCCGTGCTCGCGCGCGAGCGCGATCAGCCGCTGGGTGCCCTGGCGCGAGAGATTGAGCCGGGCGGCGATCTCGTCCTGCGTGCGGCCGCCGACGTAATAGAGCCACGCCGCGCGGGCGGCGAGATCGAGCCGCCGCTGGCCACGCTCCGTCGGGTCCTGCGGGGGGCGGGACATCGGCCGTGCGCTCAGGGCGTGCGGTTGCGCAGGACGTATTGCAGCTCGTCCAGGATCGGAGCGGTGTCCACGCCGAGTTCCCGGGCGAGCACATCGCGCCAGTCGGCGATGTCTTCCACCTCGGTCGGGTTCTTCGACAGCAGCTCCCGCTTGATGAAGGGGAAGCCCGCGTGCAGCAACTGCCGCCACAGCTCGTTCGTCGGGTTCAGCGGGTCGCGCTGGGCGGCGGAGCTGAGAATGCGCAGCGCGTGCTTGGAACGGGCGGTGGTGAAGGGCATCTCGGAGCCCGGCTCCACGGCGAAAACCTGTTCGAGGCCGGCCACCTCATGGCTGGAGATCAGCGAGTGATAGGGCCACAGCGCCTCGCAGTGGAATCCGGCGCGCAGCAGCCTCTGCGTCAGCCCCACCTCGCACCGTTTGATGATCCAGTATTTCGTCGGCACCGGATGGACGCTGCGCCAGAACCCGCGCCAGGCGTCGCTGTCCAGCACCTTGCGGTTGAAGCCGAGGAAGAAGGATTGCAGGTGGTAGCGGCTCTGCCAGCTGTCCGTCAGCCCCCAGGCGTCGGCCTGCCCGAAATCGATCCGGGCGAACACCGGCTCGAACGGCTGGATCGGGCCATAAACGCTGTCATTGGCCAGGAACACGGCCTCGGTCTCGGCGCGCGGCAGCCGCATCTGCGCGAGCCCGTCCCGCCATGCGCCGAAATCATAGCCGACATTGCCGCGGATGATGACGGCGGCACAGAGTTCCCGCACGAATGCCATCGCGTCGGGGCGCAGAAAACCGGCGTTGGTGACGAACACGATCGACAGCCCGCACCGTTCCAGCGTGACGAGGTAGTTCCGCACGGCGGGGTTGATCCGCCCGGCGCGATCGTAATGGCAGAACACCGCCACGCGCGGGCCGAGCCTGCGGGAATCGGACTGCCAGGTGCGGATGATCCGGTTGTGCGGGCGCAGATAGCCGTAGAGCCACAGCGGATACATCAGAACGCGGGTGTGCAGGATGTGCCGGCCGAAGCGCCAGTACCGCCGGATGCGCGATGAACTCATTCCGCGTTCACCGCCGGCATCAGCCGGCCGCGCAGATCCTCCGGCATGTCCTCCGCCCCCGCCCCCAGCGCATCGACGATGCGCCGCGCGCCGAGGGTGGCCGGCTCCGCCTCGCCCAGCCGGTCGCGGCAGATCAACTCGCCGCGGAGCGCCGACCACAGCAGCGGGTGCGGGCGCGCGCCCGGCGCTGCGGGCGGGAAGCTGTGGCAGACCATGGCGAAACGCCGGGCGGCGAGGGCGAGGTTGTCGTCCACCTGCCAGTCGAGCATGGCGAGGCAGAACAGCGCATCGCGCTCCGCCGTGCCCATCGGGCCGGTACTGGTGCCGGCCGCGAACGCCAGGTGGATGAGCTTCTCCCCATCCGCCAGGGTGCGGCCGAGTTTGTAGTGGCCGGCGTTCACCATCTCCACCAGGGCCCGCAGCGCGATCTCCCGCCGCCGCGCCGCACCGGTGGGGCCGGGTGCGGGAGGCAGGTCGGCGAGGCCTGACAGCGCGTCCTCCGATCCGGCGGCGGCGGCGCACAGCACGGCCTCCGCGCCTGCCGTCCATTCCACATCCTCGGCGTTGCCGTCCTGCATCGCGAGCGCGCCGAGGGCGAGGAGAACCGCGCGGGCGGCGGCGGCGGCGGCCTCGAACTGGCGGCGCATCGCCGCGCGGGGAATGCCGGTGGAAATCCGCCAGTAGGTTCGCGCCAGCAGGATGCCGCCGAGATTGATCGGCATGGCGCGGGCAAGCGCGCCGAGGCTGCTGCCCTCTTCGGCCGGCAGGGCTGCGATCACATCCGGCTCGATCCGGTGGCGGGATTTCAGCGCGGCGGCGAGCGATGGCCAGACGCGCGCGGCGGTGGCGAAATCGCCATCGTTCACCGATTCCATCAGCGCCCGGCCGGCGAAGGCGAAGAACAGCTCGTTATCGGCGGAAAGCCCGGCGGCGCGGTCGGCCAGATAGCCGCGATACAGCGCCCGCCGCCGCGCCGGATCGGCCTCCAGCCGCAGCGGAACGGCGGAGGCATAGGCGATCAGCGAAAGCCCGTCCCGCTCCACCACCACTTCGGTGAAGCCCGCCTCGCGCAGCAGCCGCTCCAGGCTGCCGGCGTTCTGGAACACCAGATGCAGGCCGGGGGAGAGCAGCGGCACCAGCACGCCCACCGGCACGTCCCGCCCGATCTCCGC
>DATKQI010000098.1:0-2184 GCA_035532755.1 Acetobacteraceae bacterium | reverse complement strand
CTCGCCGCGCCCCGCATACTCCCGCGCCGCGGTCTCGATCGCCGCGACCGCCTCGGGTCGCGGTTCGACCAGGCCGAACAGCGCCGTCGCCGGCAGCCGCCAACGCCGCACCCGTTCCTCGTCGTCCCACGGTTCCATCTGCGGGAACACCGCCAGCAGAGAGTCCCGCAGCCGCTCCGCCGTCCGCCGCCCCACAGAGAGTTCGGCCGCCATCTCGTCCAAGGTCAGACCCGTGCGCGTTCCCGCCAGATGGCGAGCCAGGCGCAGCAACCGTTCGGCCGGGGCGTAGCGCATGGCACGAGGCTGCGCGCCCCGACCCGGCGTGGCAATCATGCCGCCGCCGCACCGGCGAAGCCGATGGGCCCGCACCTGCCCACACGCCCCGCGCTCTCCGCCGCCAGCAGCCGCACCAGCGCCGCGGGGTCGCTCGCGGCCCCGCCCAGAGCCGCCCGCCGTGAGACCAGCGCGAAATCCGCCGGCGTCAGGCTGCGCAGCCCGTCCAGCTGCACCGGCGCCTCCAGCCCGAAGAAGCGCCGGAATGCCATCCGCGCCTGCGCCTCGGTCAGCCACCCGAACCGCAGCTTGACCAGGAACCGCCGCAGGCTGGCCCGGTCCAGCCGCTCGGCCAGGTTGGTGGTGCAGGCGAAGGGCAGCTTATGGGTCTCCATCCAGGTCAGCATTTCGTTGACCTGACTGATCTCCCAGCTGCGCACGGCGTCGCCGCGCTCCAACAGCAGGCTGTCGGCTTCGTCGAACACCAGGAAGGCCTGTGCCTCCCGCGCCTCGGCGAACGCCCCGGCGATGTTCTGCTCGGTGCCGCCGACATAGGGGTCCAGAAGATCGGACGCCCGCTTCTGCAGCACCGGCAGACCCATCAGCGCGGCCAGATGCCGCACCCAGGCGCTCTTGCCCGCGCCCGGCGGCCCGGACAGCAGGAGGGAGACGGCGCGCGGCGCATCCGGGCGCGAGAGGTCCCCGGTCAACGCGGCCAGATCGGCGTCGGCGTTGATCAAGCCGGGGTCATAGTGCGTGCCGGGCTCCGGCTCGGGGGCGGGCAGCGCCCCGCCGTGCACCGCGCGCGCCATCCCCGCGACGATCAGCCGCGCCGTTTCCGCCCCGCCGCCGGCGAGCCGTGCGCCGCGCAGCGCGGTGGCGGCGACGGCCGGCGCGGCCGGCACCAGTCGGGCCAGCCACGCCGCCTCGGGTTCTGCCAGGACCACGCCCTCGGCCTCGCCCATGCGCCGCCACAGTCGGGTGCGGGTGGCGAGGTTCGGCACCTTCATTTCCAGGCACATCGTCATGCGGCGCACCACCGCCGGGCCGAGCGCGCCGATGTCGTTGGCGGTCCAGATCACCGGCACCGCCATGTGCTCGAGCAGCCGGTGCAGGAACACGCGCGAACCGGGGCGCCGCGCCTCGAACGGCCCGCCGCGGGAGGCGAACAGATCCTCCGCCTCGTCGAACAGCAGCACCGTGTCACCTGGCGTGGCGAGGCTTCCGGCCAGGCGCAGGCCGGCGAGCCGCTCATCGCGATCGGGTTCGCAGCCGTCGTCGTCCGCCTCGGTCACCGGGCGCAGCCGCACGCCGAGATGAGCCGCGAGGGCCACCCCGAGCGCGGTCTTGCCGGTCCCGGGCGGACCGTAGAGCAGGATATGGACCCCACGCTCGCGACCGGCGAGCGCCGCTTGCAGCAGGCTGGCGGCCACCTCGGCCTCGCGGCCCAGATGCGCGAACGCCTCCCACGGCAGCGGGTCGCCTGACGTGGTGCCGAGGAGGTGGTCGTAGAAATCCCCGACCGGCGGCGTGCCGGCGCGGATCAGCGACATCAGACGGTTGAGCACGTAGAGGCCGCCATCCTGCCCGACATGCAGCAGGCCACTTGCCGGCAGGCTTGCCCGGGCCGTGAGCCGGGACACGATGTCCGCCGGGTCCTCGCCGAGCAGCAGGCCGATCAGCGCGGGATCACGGTGGAAGCGGGTCGGCCCGCCGCGGGCGTCGCTGAGCCGGTCGAACAGGTTCTCGACCAGCGGATCGATCCGGTAGCGCAGCGCCAGCGCGAGGATGGCGGACTCGATCGGATCGAGCGCCAGCCTGCGCGCGATCGCCGCGCCCCAGAGATCGGCCGTCGTGCGGGCGCTGACGGGCAGCCGGGCCGAAGCACCCGCGATCGCGGCGCCGACGCGG
>DATKQI010000097.1:0-4967 GCA_035532755.1 Acetobacteraceae bacterium | reverse complement strand
CACGAACGGCCTCTCCATGCCCAAGCTCGGCCTCGGCACCTGGCGGATGAAGGGCGCCGAATGCCAGGAGGCGGTGGAGCGCGCGCTCGCCCTCGGCTACCGCCATGTCGATACCGCCGAGATGTACGGCAACGAGGACGCCGTGGGCGACGCGCTCGCCGCCACCGCGGTGAAGCGCGCCGACATCCATCTGACCACCAAGGTCTGGTGGGAGAACCTCGCCCCGGATGCGATGCGCCGGTCGATCGAGGCGAGCCTGCGCGCACTGAAGACCGACCATGTCGATCTGTACCTGATCCACTGGCCGGCGCAGGGGATGAACCTGCCGCGGGCGCTGGAAGCCCTGATCGGACTGCAGCAGGCGGGCCTCACCCGCCGGATCGGCGTCTCCAACTTCCCCGTCGCACTGCTGCGCCAGGCGGTGGAGGAGGTGCGCGCGCCCATCGTGTGCAACCAGATCGAATACCACGTGCTGCTGAACCAGGCACCGGTGATTGCCTATGCGCGGGCGAAGGGCCTTGCCGTCACCGCGTACTGCCCGCTCGCCCAGGGGCGCCTGGCCGACCATGCGGCGCTGACCGGGATTGCCCGCAAGCATGGCGCGACGCCCGCCCAGATCGCGCTGAAATGG
Source organism: Acetobacteraceae bacterium (assembly GCA_035532755.1). Taxonomy (GTDB): domain Bacteria; phylum Pseudomonadota; class Alphaproteobacteria; order Acetobacterales; family Acetobacteraceae; genus DATKQI01. The sequence continues at coordinate 4,336 of DATKQI010000097.1, read as the reverse complement.
CTGCTGGACCAGGATGGCCTGGCCGCCATTCCGAAGGCCGCCCGGCGGGAGAGCCAGCAGGCCAACCTGGACGCGCTGCGCATCACCCTGGACGACGCCGACCGCACCGCCATCGCCGCATTGCCGAAAGACCAGCGTTTTGTGAACCCGGGGTTCGCTCCGGCCTGGGACAGGGCGGCCTGACCACGCCGCCGGGATAGCTGCCCGCTTCATTACGGCAGCGTTGACGCGCCCGGCGGTCAACGGCATTCTCCCATCAACCAAAACGTTTCGGATGGCCGGTTCGGGCCTCCAGGGAGCAGCAGGTCCAGGTGTCGCTCACCCGTATCGCGCGCAGTCTCGGCCTCTCGGTCACCACCGTCTCCCGCGCGCTCGGCGGCTTCAGCGACGTGGCCGCGGCGACGCGGATGCGCGTGGAAGCCGAGGCCGAACGCATCGGCTACCACCCTCATGCGGCCGCCCGGCGGCTGCGCAGCGGCCGGAGCGAGGCGGTGGGCGTGGTGCTGCCCTCCGGCCCCGGGCAGTTTGACGATCCGTTCTTCCTCCGCCTGCTCGGCGGCATCGGCGCAACCCTGGCCGGGCACAGGTTCGATCTCATCGTCACCGCCGCCCGCCCGGGTGCCACGGAGATGGCGGCATACCGCCACCTGGCCGAGGGCCGGCGTGTCGATGGCTTCATCGTGGCGCGCACGCGCCAGCATGACGCGCGCATCGGCTGGCTGCTGGATCGCGGCATGCCCTTCGTCGCCCATGGCCGGACCATGGAGCCGCGCTCCTACGCCCATCTCGACATCGACGGTGAAGCGGCCTTCGCCGCCGCCACCCGCCGGCTGATCGGGTTCGGCCATCGCCGCATCGGGCTGATCAACGCGCCCGGGGAGCTGATGTTCAGCCACCACCGCGCCGCCGGCTGGCATGCGGCACTGGCGGAGGCCGGGTTGCCGCCGGGCCCGTCCGCCGAGGGTGAGGCCACCGAGGAAACCGGCATGCACCTCGCCACCCGGCTGCTGCGGGCAGCCGAACCACCGACGGCGCTGCTCTGCGCGACCGATCGGCTGGCGGCGGGCGCGCTGCATGCGATCGGCTTCGCCGGGTTGCGCGCCGGGCAGGACATATCCGTCATCGGCTACGACAACCTGCCGCTCTCCACCTACACCGATCCGCCGCTGACCACGATCGAGCAGCCGATCGACCGGGCGGCCGAGCGGCTGGTGCAGATCCTGATGGCGCTGCTGGGCGGCGCGAGCCCTGCCGGATTCGCCGATCTCTGGCCGGCGCGGCTGGTGCCGCGCGCCTCCGACGGCCCGGCGCCAGCCCGTTCCAACCGCCCGCGAACAGGGTGGACCTTGCAACGACCCAACAGACCGTCCCGGGGAGGACACGATGTTACAGGCTCGAACAAAACGTAACGCGCCGCTGGGCGCGCTGCTGGCCATCGGCCTTCTCGCGCTGTCGGCCGCACCCGCCTGGGCAAAGAGTGTGGTGTTCCTCTCGACCCAGCTTCGCCCGCTGGAGGAGGCGCAACTCCTGCGCAGCGTCATCCTCAAGGGATTCACCCCGGGCGCGACGGTGGTGCCGGAGGTGCCGCCGCAACTGCCCATCCACATGCAGGCGGATGCGAAATCCGGCACCCATACCATCAGCGCCGTGGGCGCGCTGCACGGAGAACTGGAGCCGCTGGCCGGCATGGGCCTGCTGCGGCCGCTCGACACGCTGGCGGCGAGCCTCAAGGGCCGCGGGATTCCGGCGAAGCTGATGCGGCTCGGCCGGCTCGGCACTGCCCATCAGATGTACATTCCCTGGATGCAGGCGACCTACATCATGGTCGCCAACCGCAAGGCGCTGCCCTACCTGCCGCCCGGCGCGAAGCTCGATTCGCTCAGCTATGCGCAGTTCGCGCAATGGGCGGCGAACATCAAGGCGAAGACCGGCCGCCGCGCCCTCGGCTTTCCGGCCGGCCCGAAGGGGCTGATGGCGCGGTTCTTCGAAGGGTATCTGTACCCCTCGTTCACCGGCGGCGTGGTCACGCCGTTCCGCTCGCCCCAGGCCGCGCAGATGTGGGCATATTTCGCGAAGCTGTGGAAGGATGTCGATCCGAACTCGACGAACTACGGCTTCATGCAGGAGCCGCTGCTCGCCGGCAGCGTCTGGATCGCCTTCGACCATGTGGCCCGCGTGATCGACGCGCTGAAGCAGCACCCGCACCAGTTCATCGCCTTCCCCCCACCCGCCGGGCCGAAGGGGCGCGGCTACATGCCGGTGATCGTCGGCCTCGCCATCGCGAAGGATGCGCCCGATCCGGCCGGGGCGGCCGGGCTGATTACCTGGCTCACCCGCCCCTCGGTGCAGATCCGCACCGCGCAATCCGTGGGCTTCTTTCCGGTGGTGAAGGCCAAGCTGCCGGCCGACCTGCCCGCCGGCATCAGGCTGGAGGCCGACGCGATCGCGAAAACCCAGGCCGCGCCGGATGCGCTGCCCACGCTGCTGCCGGTCGGCCTCGGCAACAAGGACGGGGATTTCAACAAGGTCTATATGGACACGTTCCAGTTGATCGTGCTGCGCCATCGCAAGATCATGCCGGTGCTGGATGCCGAGGCGAAGAAGCTGCGCCGGCTGATGGCGCAGACGAAAGCCCCATGCTGGGCGCCGGATGCGCCGAGCCAGGGCGCCTGTCCGGTGAACTGATACCGGCTGGCATAAGGATCGGGCGGGGCGATGCGCAACGAACGGCTGATGCCCTATCTGCTGATCGCCCCGTCGATCCTGTTCCTCGCGGTGTTCTTCGCCTATCCGCTGGTGGAAACCATCACGCTCGCCTTCCGCCACCATGGCGGCTGGTCCCTGCACAATTTCGGCACGATGGCGCAGGACCTGAACTTCCGTGATTCCCTCGTCAACACCTTCGGCCTCGTTCTCGTGGTCGTGCCGCTGCAACTGGTCCTCGCACTTGCGATGGCGCTGATGCTGCGGCCGTTGCGGCGGGGGCGGGATCTCGTGCTGTGGATCTGGTCGATCCCGCTCGGCATCTCCGATCTGGCGGCCGGCCTCGTCTGGCTTTCGATCCTGACCGACCGCGGCTACTTCAACACCATCCTGTTCCATCTCGGGCTGATCGCCCACCCGCAGAGCTGGCTGACCTACGAGACGCCGGGTGCGCTCTTCGCCGCCATCCTGATCACCGAATTGTGGCGAGCAACGGCCATCGTGTTCCTCATCCTCGTCGCCGGGCTGCAACTGCTGCCCAAGGAATATGCCGAGGCGGCCGAGATTTTCGGGGCGAGCCCGTGGCAGCGGCTCACGCGGATCACCATCCCGCTGCTCAAGCCGTCCATCCAGTCGGCGCTGATCCTGCGCACCGTCCTCGCTTTCGAGATGTTCGCCACCGTCCTGTCCCTCGGTGGCCGGAACTTCCCCGTACTGATGAGCGAGGCGTTCAACTGGCAATACAACGAGCAGAATGCCGGTGTGGCCGCCTGCTTCGCCATCCTGGTGATGCTCGCTTCGCTGGGCGCCACGCTGTTCTATCTGCGGGCGATCCGGGTGCGGCCGGAGCAGCTTCCATGACACGCCTGCGGCGATGGCTCTACGCGGCCGGCATCCTCATGCTCTGCGCCTGGACGCTGGTGCCGATCTACCTCATCGCCGTCAGCAGCCTCGGCCCGTCCGGCACGGTGTATGCTTGGCCGAAGCAGTTCGCCCCCGGCGGGCTGTCGCTGCACACCATCGCCTCGTTCTTCGCGATCAACGGCGTGTGGCACGCGACGCTGATGAGCGTGGAGACGGCCGGCATCTGCATGGTCCTGTCGATCCTGCTCGGCCTGCCGGCAGGCTATGCGCTCGCCCGCTACACGTTCGCCGGATCGGATGCGTATCGCCTCGTCATCATCCTCACCCGCGCCTTCCCGATCGGCATTCTCGCCCTGCCGCTGTCGGTGAGCTTCGTCAGCTTCGGGATCTACGACACGCCGCTCGGCGTGGGCCTCGTGCATACCGCGCTCGCCCTGCCGTTCGCGGTGCTGGTATCGTCCAGCCTGTTCCTCGGCATCCCGCGCGAGATGGAGGAGGCCGGCTGGGTGTTCGGCTGCTCCCGCTTCGCCGCGTTCCGCCGCCTCGTGCTGCCGCTCGCGGTGCCGGGCATCGCCGCCGTCGCCATCTTCGCCTTCGTGATCTCGTGGAACGAGGTGTTCGCCGCCTCGGTGCTGACCTTGCGCAACCGCACGCTCACCGCCTTCCTGCTCGCGGTGCTCTCGGAATCCCCGCTGCATGTGCAGTTCGCCGGCGGGCTGCTGCTCATCCTGCCCTCGGTGCTCTTCATCTTCCTCGTCCGCCGCTACCT
>DATKQI010000096.1:0-3934 GCA_035532755.1 Acetobacteraceae bacterium | reverse complement strand
CTGGCGCTCCATCCGCACGGATGCTTCGTGTTGCAAGGCGGCGAAAGGATCATCGGTTACATCTTGAGCCATCCTTGGCTTTCCGGGCAGCCGCCGCAGCTGAATTCGTTCCTGGAGCGGCTGCCACCGGCACCGGATACGTTCTACGTCCACGACGTCGCACTTCTGCCTGAAGCACGCGGCGCCGGCGCAGGCAGCGCGGGTGTTGATCTGCTGGTCCGGCAGGCGGTACGGGAAGGATTCACCAATCTTTCGCTGGTTGCGGTGAACGGAGCGGCCCCGTTCTGGCAGCGCCATGGGTTCCGGGTGATGGATGACGCCGCCATCAGGCCCAGGCTGCGAAGTTATGGCGAGGCGGCCAGCTTCATGGTGCGGATTCTCTGAGCCCGGCAGTTCAGGAACTGCGCAGGGCCTTTGTCCGGCGTTTACCCCCCGCCAAGTGCCAAAGAACCGATCCGAGCACGAGGCCGCCGCCAATGATTGCCGGCAGGCCGGGCTGCTCCGCGAACGCGAGCCAGACCCAGAAGGGGGCAAGAACCACTTCGAGCAGACCGATGAGGCCAGCCTCGCCCGACGGGATATGCCGCCCGCCGGTCAGAAACACGAGATAGACAAGGCCGGTGATCGCGGTTCCGAACAGCGCCAGAATGACGAGCTGATCCGCGTTCGGAATGCCGCCCGCCATCAGCGGCCAGGAGATGATGGCGCACAGCGCCGCGCCGGCGGCATTGATGGGCGCCATGTCAAGCGCCGGATACCGGCGCGCCATCGCGAGTTGCGCGCCGAAGGCGAGTGTCATCAGGAAGGAAACGGCGTTCCCGGCGATGTCCTGCGGGCGGGTCGCGAAACCCGCCATGATGGCGATGCCGATGAGCGCGACGCCGCTTGCCAGCAGAACCCGGCGCCCGGCCCGCTCTCCGATCCAGAGGAAAGACACTCCCGCCGCGACGAATGGCACCGTCGCATAGACGATCATGACGTTGGCAACGGTGGTCAGCTTCAGGGCGACGACGTAGGCGCCCATGGAAATGGCGGAGACGGGAATGGCGGCAAGGCCGGGCCAGCCGGCCGCGCGAACGGCGCGCAGCGTATCCCGCCCGTTCCGGACCCATGCCACCAGGGCGAGGAACAGGGCGGCGAACAGGGAGCGCCAGGCCAGTATCGTCCAGACATCGAGGTGCAGCACACGGACAAAGAGCCCGGCCGTGCTCCACAGAACGGCCGCCACCGTGACGAGCGCCATTCCGTAAGCACGAGTGCCGATCCGGCCGCCAATCGAGTGCATGATGTTCCTCGTCGCCTCCGTGCCTGCGAACCCTCTCTGTGCGAGAGATTTTTCTTCGTGTCATTCCGGTTCCGTCATGCCGGCGCAGGCCGGCATCCAGGCCCGCCGCCCAGGCGGATCGTCCGTGAGCCCTCGGCTCCGGCTTTCGCCGGAGTGACGGGGATGTGGTGGGTGGCGCTGCGGGGTTGTCGGGGTATTTGACCCCCCTGGCTCTACACCACGCCCGCATCCCGCAACCGGCCGATCTCCTCCGCCCCGTAGCCGAGTTCGGCAAGGATGGGCGCGGTGTGTTCCCCGAGCGCGGGGACCGCGTCCATGCGCGGGGCATAGCTGCCGGAGGTGGCGGGCGGGTGCAGGGCGGGAATGGGGCCGGCCGGCGTGCCGATATCCTGCCAGCGGTGGCGGGCCTGCAGCTGCGGATGCGCCCACAGCGCCTGCATGTCGTTCACCCGCGCGTTCGCGATGCCGGCGGCATCCAGCAGGGCCATCACCTCCGCGACCGTGCGGCCGGCGAAGCGTTCGGTGATGAGGGCGGCGAGGGCATCGCGGTTGGCGACGCGGTGCTCGTTCGAGTCGAAGCGCGGGTCGGTCGCCAGCGGCGCGTCCTCCAGAACGCGGGCGCAGAAGGCGGCCCACTCGCGTTCGTTCTGAAGCCCGAACATCACCGTGCCGCCATCCCCGGCGGTGAACGGGCCGTAGGGGAAGATGGTGGCGTGCGCCGCACCCGCGCGCGGCGGCGGGGCCGCGCCGTCGAAGGCATAGTACATCGGGAAGCCCATCCATTCGCCCAGCGCCTCCAGCATCGACACTTCCACGCGGCTGCCCTCGCCCGTGCGGCCGCGCTGCAGCAGGGCGGCGAGGATTCCGCTGTACGCATACATCCCGGCGGCGATGTCGGCGATCGAGATGCCGGCCTTCACCGCTTCGGCGGGCGTGCCGGTGACGGAGAGGAACCCGGCCTCGCTCTGGATCAGCAGGTCGTACGCCTTGCGGTCGCGATAGGGGCCGGCATCGCCGTAGCCGGAGATGTCGCACAGGATCAGCCGCGGATGCGCAGGCCGCAGCCCTACCTCCGACAGGCCGAGCCGTGCGGCCGCACCCGGGGCGAGGTTCTGCACCAGCACATCCGCGCGGCCGACGAGCCTGCCGAGAATCTCCTGCGCCCGCGGGGTTTTCAGGTCGAGCGTGAGGCTTTCCTTGGATCGGTTGCACCACACGAAATGCGAGGCGAGGCCGCGCACCCGCGAATCGTAGGCGCGCGCGAAATCCCCCACGCCCGGCCGCTCGATCTTGATGACGCGGGCGCCGAGATCGGCAAGCTGGCGGGTGGCGAAGGGGGCGGCGATGGCGTGTTCGAGGGTGAGAACGGTGATGCCGTCCAGCGGGCGCATCACGCGGGCCCGGCCACGGCATCCGCCTGCATCGCAAGCCCGCCGGCGGCGTTGCGTGCCCACAGCGAGATCTTGTTGCCATCGGGCCGGCCGCAGACCTCGAACGGCGCGATATCGAACAGCGGGCTCATCGCGCGGAAGTTGAAGGTGGCGAGGCGGCGGTTTTCGTGCCGGCGCAGCAGGTCCGCCAGCAGCGTCGCGATCAGCGGGCCGTGGACGATGAGGCCGGGATAGCCTTCCACCTCCGTCACGTAGCGCCGATCATAATGGATGCGGTGGCCGTTGAAGGTGAGGGCGGAATAGCGGAACAGCAGCACATCGTCCGGCACGATCCGCCGCCGCCACGCCGCATCCTCCGGCGCCGGGCGCGCGGCGGGGGGCGGTGCGCCGGGGGCGGGGGCTTCGCGATAGACGATATCATGCTCCTCGGTCAGCGCGAGGCCGCTTTCGCCCGCGATCTCGTGCCGCACCAGCACGAAGACGAGCCTCCCGCTCTGGCCTTCCTTCATCGACACGTCGGCGATGGTGGAGGTGCGGGCGATCGCCTCGCCCACATGCAGGTCCTGGTGAAAAACGTAGCGCCCGCCGGCCCACATCCGGCGCGGCAGGCTGACGGGCGGGAGGAAGCCGCCGCGCTTCGCATGCCCGTCCGCCCCGATCTCCGACTGGCGATGCACGGGCAGGAAATACAGCCAGTGCCACAGCGGCGGCAGCACGGTGCCGGGTGTGGGCGGCGGATCGTCCCGGTCCAGCGTGGCGGACAGGGCCGCGACGGGAACCGGGGTGATGGTGTCGGCGGCGGTTTCCCGCCGGCCGATCCATTGCCGCAGATGCTCGATCGTTTCCATCGCCCCGCCTCCGCTATTGATCCTGCCGCGCCAGAACCCGGTCCACCATCTGCCCGGACAGGCCGAGATAGTTCGCCGGATCGACCAGCCTCGCCAGTTCCTCCCGGCCCATATGGGGGCTGATCTCCGGGTGGGCGGCGAGCAGGTCGAGGAAGCTGCCCCTGCCGGCGATCACGGCGCGGCAGATGTCGTACACCAGATCATGCGCGCGCTGCCGGCCCAATGCGGGGCCGAGGCCCATCATCACGGCTTCGGAGACGATCATGCCCTTGGTGAGATCGAGGTTCGCGCGCATCCGCACCGGATCGACCTGCAAGCCCGCGACGAGGTGCCGCGCCTGGGCGAGCGCACCGGCGCTGAGCAGGAAGATTTCCGGCATCGCGATCCATTCGATCTCCCACGGGCCGGTG